>JAYUPC010000062.1:0-4947 GCA_043760355.1 Sphingomonadales bacterium | reverse complement strand
AAACAATACGCAATCCGTCACGTAATTTTTCTGCCGCCGGAGATGCTAAAAGCGTAGTCATGGCGTCAGTTAGTTTGGAACAAGATACTGATATTATTATCTTGTTCTGTGGATCAACATCATCTTCGTCGGCAAAGTCCAGCTCGGCCTCGACCAAAGCCGAAATTCGCAACAGCTCGGTCCGCCAGCTTTCTATCGCGGCACTGAAGGCCCCGCTCATCATCTGCGCTGCGCTGCGGCGTTGCCATTCGGTCTCGGCAGAAAGCAGATCAGACAACCCTTCGGCTTCGTTGAGATCAATTCGTCCGTTCAGGAACGCACGCCGGGTAAATTCTCCGGCCTCTGCCTGCCGGAGACCCGGAATGGCCGCCAGAGACCCCTGGACGGCTCGTACGACCGCACGACCGCCGTGGAGATGCAACTCGGCCAAATCCTCCCCGGTCGCGCTGTATGGCCCGGGAAACAGCAATAGCAGGGCCTCATCCAGCAACATGCCGCCGCTATCACGCAATTTAACCAAAGAGGCACGGCGCGGAGCAGGCAAGCGCCCCGCCATCGCCTGCACAGCGGCAAATGCGCTTGGGCCACTGATCCGGATAATCGCAATCGCCGCCGGTGGTGTACCGCTCGACAGCGCGAAAATTGTGTCGGCAGTGTCCATATCAATTTAATCTTTGGATTTCTTCGATCCGCCAGAAAATGCAGCTTTCGCACCTGTTTCAATGAGCTGCTGGAACAACTGCAGGCCCATTTGCCCCATTGGCGCGATTGTCTTGCCCAGCTCCTGCAGCTGTTCAATGCCGCCTGCGCCCTTCATCAACTTAGTCACATTTTCGACGTAAGCTTCGTTTGCCTTGGTCACATCGGGTAGACCCAGTAAGGCCCGCGCCTCTTCGGGCGAGCAATCGATTTCGATGTTCATTTTCATGGGTGTATTCCTTCCCTAAAATTGGCACACTTACACATGTAGGTTACACTATAAGAAGGAAAACGAATCAAGCAATTGCCGATAAGGATATAAAGATGGGTGACATGGTACAGATCAAGGCACTGGGCGAAGATGCGCTGTTCCCTGCTTATACGGCAATGCCAACACATACGCCAAAAGCCGCTATCATCGTAATTCCTGAAATATTTGGTGTGAGTTCCGGTATCCGGCAGAAATGTGAGAAGCTTGCAGACGCGGGTTATCTGGCCATCGCTCCTGATATCTTCTGGCGCTTTGCCCCCGGAGTGGAACTTAACCCCGATGTTGAGGCAGAATTGCAGGAAGCTTTTGGCTATTTCGGGCAGTTTGATCCAGGTCTAGGCATCGCTGATATCGAAGCCTGCATTCGGGCGGTACGTTCGGGTGAAGTAAACGGGGTCGCGGTCGTCAAAGTTGGCTGTGTCGGTTATTGTCTGGGCGGGCGGCTCGCATATATGGCCGCAGCCCGCACGGACATCAGCGCGTCGGTTGGCTATTACGGCGTCATGATCGACCAGATGCTGGATGAAAGCCACGCCATCGCCAACCCCCTCATGCTTCATATCCCGACCGCCGACCATTTGGTAGGACCGGCGGCACAAGCTGCGATCCATAAAGAATTGGATGCGCACCAAAAAGTGACGCTGCATGATTATGTCGGGCTGGACCACGGCTTTGCCGCTGAAATGGGGAACAGACGCGATGATGATGCCGCGGAGCTTGCGGATGCAAGGACAATGGCGTTTTTCGGAGCGTATTTGGGATGATTTAAGCGGCCTTTACGAAATCAGTCCCGCATAACTTTATCCGCCAATCATCGCGATCACATACCGTCCAACCCCGACGTCAGGGTCGTGCCAGCCTTCCCAGATCATCTTGCCGGCGACAAACACGATTACCGCCATGCCAACCCAGGCAATCCATTTATAGCGTTCGATAAACTGCGCGATGATATTAGCGGCAATACCCATTAGGGCGACCGCAAAAATTAGGCCAACGATCATGATCCCGGGATGATCCTTCGCCGCTCCTGCAACCGCGAGTACGTTATCAAGGCTCATCGACACATCGGCAACGGCGACGGCCCATGCGGCGGCAGCAAAGCTTTTGGCCGCGGGAATGCCGCTATTTTCATCGCCCATAATTTCGGGCGAGCCAGGGGATTCGGTTGCTTCGTTGCGGGTTACATCGCGGTACATTTTCCAAGCCACCCATAAGAGCAGCAATCCGCCAATGAAGATAAGACCAATTAGCCCCATCAGGATATTGACCATCAAAGCAAAGACGATGCGCAGTACCAACGCAGCGATCACGCCGATAAAAATAACTTTCTTGCGCTGTTCAGGCGGCAAACCGGCGGCCAAAGCGCCCACCACAATCGCATTATCGCCTGCCAAAACCAGATCAAGCAGGATCACCGATCCCAATGCAGTCCACGCGCTCGCACTATTCAAGTTGGAGAAATCATTGACGATATGACCCCAAATTTCGGCAGGTCCGCCAAGCGATGGCACAGCAGCAGTCAATAACAACAAAAAGTCAAACATCGAAACTCAATTCCTCAAAATAACTGACCTGCGGCACTGGTTCATAAAAGTAATGGACCAAAGCCCACCATTTTGTGCCAATACGACTTGCGGAAACCATCTGGATGGTCGGTGATGCTGTTCCAGCGTACAAGTAACAGATAATCGCTATTGCCCTGCGCTGATTTCATAACCTTGATATCTACAAAATCGGGTGAAACAGCATTTAAGGGTTTAGCCTGCGCATTGCGGTTTCAGATTCTAGTTCCTGCCCAGTGCAGATTTGCAGCACGGCATGTTCTGTAACCACGATGTCGGCCTATTGGTTCATCGAATCGAAGAAATCTTCGTTGGTCTTGGAATCCTTCATCTTATCAAGCAGGAACTCCATCGCGTCGATGGTTCCCATCTGCATAAGGATCCGGCGAAGAACCCACATTTTCTTGAGCTTATCCCCGTCGACCAGCAATTCTTCCTTACGTGTGCCGGATTTGCCAACATCCAACGCTGGGAAGATACGCTTATCGGCGACTTTGCGATCAAGCACGATTTCCGAGTTACCTGTACCCTTGAACTCTTCGAAGATAACCTCATCCATACGGCTGCCGGTATCGATAAGCGCCGTTGCGATGATCGATAACGATCCGCCTTCCTCAATGTTACGCGCCGCACCAAAGAAGCGCTTGGGGCGCTGCAAAGCGTTGGCATCAACACCGCCGGTCAACACTTTTCCACTTGATGGAACCACTGTGTTGTAAGCACGACCCAAACGGGTGATAGAATCGAGCAAGATAACGACATCATGCTTATGCTCAACCAAGCGCTTGGCCTTTTCGATCACCATTTCGGCGACCTGAACGTGACGGGTGGCAGGTTCATCAAAGGTGGAAGACACAACCTCACCCTTCACGCTCCGTTGCATATCGGTAACTTCCTCGGGCCGTTCATCAATCAACAAGACGATCAAGAAAACCTCTGGATGATTGTCGGTAATCGCCTTTGCAATGTTTTGCAGCAACACGGTTTTACCCGTACGCGGCGGTGCTACGATCAAGGCACGTTGGCCCTTCCCTTGGGGCGATACGATATCAATCACCCGTGCCGATTTATCCTTGATCGTCGGATCAAGCGAGTCGAGCGTCAGTTTTTTATCGGGATAAAGCGGTGTTAGATTGTCAAAATTCACGCGGTGACGAACGGCATCGGGATCATCAAAATTAATGCTTATTACTTTAGTCAGCGCAAAATAGCGCTCGCCGTCCTTTGGCGCGCGAATTTCACCTTCGACGGTATCACCTGTGCGCAGACCAAATTGGCGCACCATATTGGGCGAGACATAAATATCGTCTGGTCCAGCCAAGTAGTTTGCCTCCGGCGAGCGCAAGAAACCAAAGCTGTCGGGCATGACCTCAATCGTACCCAGCCCCATGATTTGCTCACCATCATCAGCCAACTCTTTCAGGATCGCGAACATCAGATCCTGTTTACGCAAGGTCGATGCGCCTTCAATCCCCAGCTCTTCAGCCATAGAGACGAGTTCTGCTGGTTTGTTCTTTTTAAGGTCTTTTAGATGCACGGGTATTGGTATCCGGTAATGAGAATCCGGGTATGGGATACACCGGATGGAAATGGAAGGTTTGACGGCGCGTTGTTGTGGAAATGCGCCTCACGCCCGGACGGGCTTAATAATTCAACTAGGCTTTGGCGGCGGACTTGTCAAACTTTGGAACTTAACCCTCTTGAAACAGAATCCTAAAACGGCTTCACAATAACCAAAATCACAATAACCGCTGCGGCAATCCCCGGAACTTCATTGGCCAGCCGCAACTGTTTATCCGTCATTGTCCGCTCACCACGCGCCAGTTTCTTGGCATAACCAACCATCCAGCCATGATAGCCCGATAATCCCAACACCATCAGCAATTTGAGGTGGAACCAACCCTCTTTATACGCGCTAATCTGATATACGAGAACAAGCCCCAACACCCAGACGATCACGATAGCAGGGTTCATAATGATGCGGAGCAATTTGCCTTCGCGGCTGATCCATTTGGTGTCTTCATCGCTGCCAACACCGCATTCCTGATGGTACACAAAAAAACGCGGTAGCATGAACAGCCCCGCCATCCAGAATATCACAAAGATCAAATGTGCTGCTTTTATCCAAGGGTAGAGCAAGGTGAGTGGGTCCATTCCGCGTGCCGCCGTTTATTGATTATCTTCGAACAAGTGTAAGCAGCTTTTCAACATGTTCAATGGGGGTGTCGGGTAAAATTCCGTGGCCCAGATTGAAGATATGCGGGCGATCAGCAAAAGCGCGCAATATACGACTGACAGCATCCTCCAAAACATCGCCGCCTACAATCAACGCCAAGGGATCCAGATTACCCTGTACCGGCAAACCAGGCGGAAGTTCTTTATGCGCCCAATCAGGATCAACGGTTTCGTCTAAAC
>JAYUPC010000061.1:0-5000 GCA_043760355.1 Sphingomonadales bacterium | reverse complement strand
CTACTACCAGAAGTGAAGGCCCGCCGACAATGCCAACTTTCGTTTGGCCATTCTCATCAGATCTCAGCCAGGCAATATTAGCAACAACGACCAAATAGTCGCCGCCTCGCGAGTTTAGTTTAACGAATTTCATTTCTAGGTCTCCTGATACGTTCAGCAATAGGGGTGCAAACCTCTGTTATTGATTAACGTCATGGCATTGAGGGTAAAGCCTATCTTGCAGCTCAAACCCCTTGCATCACGGATCAACTTCGCCTAATTGGCACTCATCCCGAAATTGTGATACTTTTAAAGGGCCGGCGCTGCAAAGGGCCGGCGCAAAAAGTTTCGCCGTTTCATATATTATGATACGCAAGGAAGATGCTTGTCCGATTTGGTTGCCCTTACTGCACTGATTGAAACCGAAGCCAAGACTTTGGGTCTTGATATTGTCCGCGTCAAATGGATCAAGGGCGACGAGCCTACCTTGCAAGTCATGGCCGAGCGTCCCGAAACACGACAGCTAGTGATTGATGATTGCGCGGCTTTATCACACCGGATTTCCGATAAGTTTGATGAACTTGATCCTATCGAAGAAGCATATCGCCTTGAGGTTAGTTCGCCCGGCATTGATCGTCCGCTTACGCGGCTGAAGGATTTTAGCGACTGGAATGGCCATGAAGCTCGTATCATCGTGCAACAGGCAGTGGATGGCCACTTGCAACTGCGCGGTGATCTAAGCGATGTCGATGGTGATATGATTGCTATCGAAGATCGCAAACATGGCCGTTTGTTATTTGCCTTTAACAACATCGTAACGGCAAAGCTGCTCTTGACAGACCGCCTGATTGCGTCGACTGCGCCGGTGAATGCCGATGGGGCCGAAGAAATCGAAGACGAAACCGTACCCGAAGATCAACAGGAAGACTGAATATGGCAAATCCTATCGCCGCCAATAAAGCCGAGTTGCTTGCAATCGCAAACGCCGTCGCATCGGAAAAGATGATCGACAAGTCCATTGTTGTCGAGGCGCTCGAAGAAGCAATCCAGCGCGCGGCTCGCGCCCGTTACGGTGCGGAGAATGACATTCGTGCAAAGCTTGACACGCAGACTGGCGACCTTCGCTTGTGGCGCGTTGTCGAGGTAGTCGAGGTCGTTGAGGATTACTTCAAGCAAGTTGACCTTAAGCAAGCCGACAAGCTTCAAAAAGGTGCAGTTGTGGGTGATTTTATCGTCGATCCGCTACCTCCGGTTGATTTGGGCCGTATTGATGCGCAGTCCGCTAAGCAGGTGATCTTCCAAAAGGTTCGCGATGCGGAGCGTGAACGCCAATATGAAGAGTTTAAGGACCGGGCAGGCGAAATCATCACCGGTGTCGTCAAGTCGGTTGAATTCGGTCATGTCGTCGTTGACCTTGGCCGCGCAGAAGGCGTTATCCGTCGCGATCAGCAAATCCCGCGTGAAGCCGTGCGTAATGGTGACCGTGTTCGTGCGCTCATTATGAAGGTGCAACGCGAAAATCGCGGTCCGCAAATCCTTTTGAGCCGCGCACATCCTGATTTCATGAAGAAACTCTTCGCGCAGGAGGTTCCTGAAATCTATGACGGTGTAATCGAGATCAAGGCCGCCGCCCGAGACCCCGGCAGCCGCGCCAAGATTGGCGTTATCAGTTATGACAGCTCCATCGATCCTGTCGGTGCCTGTGTCGGTATGAAGGGCAGCCGCGTTCAAGCCGTCGTTCAGGAAATGCAGGGCGAGAAAATCGACATCATTCCTTGGTCAGAAGATGCGGCGACCTTTATCGTCAACGCATTGCAACCAGCGACAGTTAGCCGCGTGGTTATTGATGAAGACGAAAACCGTATCGAAGTTGTTGTGCCCGACGACCAATTGTCACTCGCCATTGGCCGTCGTGGCCAGAATGTCCGTTTGGCATCGCAGTTAACCGGCCGCGGTATCGACATTATGACTGAAGCGGAATCGAGTGAGAAGCGTCAGAAGGAATTTGTCGAACGTTCCGAAATGTTCCAGAAGGAACTTGATGTTGACGAAACATTGGCACAATTGCTGGTTGCAGAGGGTTTTGGCGAACTGGAAGAGGTGGCCTATGTCGATGCACAGGAAATCGCTCTTATCGAAGGTTTTGATGACGATCTGGCATCCGAACTGCAAAACCGTGCGCAAGAAGCACTCGACCGCCGCGAAGAAGCATCGCGTACCGAGCGCCGTGAATTGGGTGTTGAAGATGCGCTGGCTGAACTACCGATCTTGACCGAGGCGATGTTGGTTGTGCTTGGTAAGGCGGGGATCAAGACACTCGACGATCTTGCCGATCTTGCAACCGATGAACTGATCCAGAAAGCCCGCAGCGAACCACGCCGTAACAACGAGCGGGAACGCAAGCGTACCGAAGAAAAGCCCGGCATTCTGGCTGTCTTTGGCCTAAATGAAGAACAAGGCAACGAGATCATCATGGCCGCGCGTGCGCATTGGTTTGAGGACGAAGATGGCACATCCGCGCCGGGTTTTGAAGAGGAGGACGCCATTGCCGCGGACACCCCTCAATGAGGACCCAAACGCTCCTGTAAGGAAATGCGTATTGAGCGGCGAGCGTGCTGAAAACCACACGCTAATTCGCCTTGCGCTTGGCCCTGATGGTCAGGTTGCGCCAGATATTCACGCCAAAGCTCCCGGGCGCGGTGCGTGGATTGGCGTTGGTGCTGATGAACTTGCCAAAGCGCAAGCCAAAGGCAAGCTCGCCGGTGTGCTTAAACGCGCGTTCAAAGCCGACAATGTGATGCTTGCTGATAATATGGCGGGACGAATTTCTGCGGCCTTGGAAAAGGCGACACTAGACCGGCTTGGACTTGAAGCACGCGCCGGAAACCTTATTTGCGGTGCAGAGAAAATTGATTCTGCGTCGCGCAGTGGACAGGTTACGTTACTCCTCCATGCCTCCGACGCCAGTGCGGATGGATCGGGTAAACGCGACCAAGCATGGCGTGTTGGCGAAGATGCCGAAGGATCGGGCAAAGGCGGGATCAAACTACCCTTTGACCGTGACGCACTTTCGGCAGCTCTGGGGCGTGGCAACGCGGTTCATGTCGCGCTTATCAATAAAAAAGCAGCTGAGCGGGTTATGCACCATCTTGGCCGCTGGCTAAATTTTAACGGATGCAGTAAGGCCCCGCCAACCGCGCAAGCGACCGGGGCCGTGGACGATATTTCCGAAACTGTTTCCACCCCGAATTTGAATTAAGGAATGGTCTGTTTCCCATGAGTGAAGAAAACGAAAATAAGCCTACTCTGACGCGTAAGCCCCTCGGTTTGAGCCGTTCTGTCGAGTCTGGTGAAGTAAAGCAGACATTCAGCCACGGGCGCACCAACAAGGTTGTCGTCGAGGTGAAGCGCAAGCGTCTTGTTGGACGCCCGGGGGATGCGCCTGTCGAGGTAGCTGCCCCGCCGCCACCGCCACCCGCCACCGCTGCACCCCCGCCGCCACCTGCTGCGCCGCAACGGACTGCGCCCGCAAATGACATGCTCTCGCGTCAGGAACGCCAGACAAAGCTGCTGCGCGAGGCCGAAGAAGCGCGTCTTGCTGTGCTTGAAGAAAGCAGCCGTCGGGAAGCCGAACAACGTGCGCAAAAGAGTGAAGGCGAGCGCCAGCGTGCGCAGGCCAATCGCGAAGAAGCCGCAGCTCCTACACCGCCACCTCCTGCACCTGAAGCGCCCGTTGAAGTAGAAGCTGTTGAAGCAGCGCCCGAAGTTACAAATAAGGACGGCGCAACACCTGCGCCGCGCCGGTTTACTCCGGTCGAAGCACCCAAGCGTCCTGAACGGGAGCGTGAAGAAGTTAAAAAAGCACCGCAACGCCCTACACGCGGTGCTGGTGATGATCGTCGCCAATCTGGCAAGTTGACCGTTACGCGCGCGCTTGCCGACGATGACGGTGCCCGCGCTCGCTCTCTCGCTGCACTGAAACGTGCACGTGAAAAAGAGAAGCGCGCGCATGGTGGCGGTGGCCGGCGTGAGGCGCAGCCCAAGCAGAGTCGCGAGATCACAGTTCCAGAGACGATCACCGTTGCTGAACTTGCCAACCGTATGGCTGAAAAGACCAAGGACCTTATCAAAGCCCTGTTTAAGATGGGTATGCCGAGCACAAGCGAGGATGTGATTGATCAGGATACAGCCGAATTGATTGCGGTAGAATTTGGGCACAGCATCATCCGTGTTTCTGAATCCGATGTTGATATTGCGCATCATGAAGATGTTGATGATGCGGCAACATTGAAACCCCGTGCGCCTGTTGTTACCGTGATGGGCCATGTCGATCACGGCAAAACCAGCCTGCTCGATGCTTTACGCGGTGCCAATGTTGTTTCTGGCGAAGCAGGCGGGATTACGCAACATATCGGCGCTTATCAGGTGAATGCACAGGATGGCTCGCTCATTACCTTCCTCGATACGCCGGGCCACGAAGCGTTCACCCAGATGCGCCGTCGCGGTGCGTCTGTAACGGATATCGTCATTCTTGTGGTTGCCGCTGATGACGGACTGATGCCACAAACCATCGAAGCCATTCGGCACAGTAAAGAAGCTGGCGTGCCGATTATCGTTGCGATTAACAAGATTGATAAGGACGGTGCAAATCCGCAAAAGGTTCGCGAACGCTTGCTCGAACATGAAATCGTGGTCGAGGCAATGGGCGGTGAAGTTCAGGATGTGGAAGTATCCGCACTCAAGAAAACCAACCTTGATGTTCTGCTCGAAAAAATTGCGCTTCAGGCCGAATTGATGGAATTGAAAGCCAATCCTGATCGTGCTGCCGAAGCAATCGTGGTTGAAGCGCAACTGGATAAGGGCCGCGGTGCGGTTGCTACTGTGCTCGTCAAGCGCGGTACGCTTAAGCTTGGTGATATCTTTGTCGTGGGTCAGCAATCGGGCAAGGTTCGCGCTATCGTTAGCGACAAAGGCGTACAGCTTAAAGAAGCTGGCCCCGCCATGCCGGTGGAAGTGCTTGG
>JAYUPC010000060.1:0-15079 GCA_043760355.1 Sphingomonadales bacterium | reverse complement strand
TTGACCCGCGCTGCCCGAATTGAAATGAGCTCTTCCTCTCCCGTCAGGAGAGGGAAACAAGTAGAATGACTTGAAAGAATCTTGCGCGGTGCAACATTATCTGTTGCAGCCCTGTTGACTTGGGAAGAGTGCTCTCCTAAAGCGCCCGTGCCTAAGCGGGATTGCCCGAAAACATGGCGATCGTCACCTTAACCGGAATGGATGGATCACATGGCTTCAGAAGACCCCGCACAGGACGGCAAACGCCAATCAGACCCTCGGCTCGATTCGTTAGACATGCAGCTGAAACAGGTCCGAAAGGCCGAAAAAATCCGTTCCGCAAAATCGGCACCGGGCTCTTCTAAAGGAATGCGGCAGGGTAACCGGGTGTTGACGGAATTGATCGCTGGTCCTGCGGGTGGTGCTTTAGTCGGCTGGTTATTCGACCGCTGGTTTGGAACTGCTCCGTGGATCCTGCTTATCGCCATGTTCCTTGGGATCGCGGTGGCATTCAGGAACATCATAAAGATTTCTGCTGAGCGTCCGGAATGATCTGGGCGCTTCGCGTGTATAACAGGGTAGTGTGAACGTGGCAGCTGAAAGCGGCAAAATCGATCCGATGCACCAATTCCAGATAGAGCCTCTGATGAGTCTCCATTTGGGCAAGTATGACATCTCGTTTACGAACTCCTCTTTGTTTATGCTCCTCGTGCTTGGCGCGATCTGGGTATTTATGGCTGGCGGTTTGAAGCGCGAAGTCATCCCCGGCCGCTGGCAAATGGCGGTTGAAGGTGTTTCTGGCTTTATTAATAATATGATGTCGTCCAGCATTGGACCAGAAGGCAAGAAATATGTGCCTTTGGTATTCTCGCTGTTCATGTTTATTCTTGTCGCTAATTTTATGGGTATGATGCCTTTCGGGATAGTTCCTGGCGTTCATCCCTTCACAGTAACCAGCCATTTGACCGTAACTGCTGTGCTTGCAGTGATAAGCTTTTCAATAGTCCTTGTAGTGGGATTCTGGAAACACGGGCTGCATTTCTTCTCGCTCTTTGTACCGCATGGTACGCCGATATGGTTGCTGTGGCTGATCCCTTTGATCGAGCTATTTTCGTTCCTTATCCGTCCGTTCAGTCTTGCGCTTCGATTGTTCGTTGCGATGACTGCAGGTCACGTTTTGATGAAGGTGCTCGCCGGATTTGTAATCAACGGAATGAATGCGGAAGCTTTATGGATTGCGCCATTGGTTAGCTTGCCAAGCTTCATTTTGATGATTGGGATCACCCTGCTTGAACTGCTGGTATGCGCCATTCAGGCCTATGTTTTTGCACTTCTAACCGCGCTTTACATCAATGATGCGGTGAATTTGCACTAAGTTTTATTGACCTTAACAATTTATTTTAACAGGAGTTTTATCATGGACGCAGAAGCAGCAAAATTGATCGGTGCCGGTCTCGCAGCAATTGGTGCAGGCCTTGCCGCTGGTGGTGTGGGTAATGTTTTCGGATCGTTTCTTCAAGGCGCGCTTCGCAATCCGGCGGCAGCAGACAGCCAGCAAGGTCGTTTGTTCATCGGCTTTGCGGCGGCTGAACTTTTGGGTCTACTCGCATTCGTTGTTGCTATGATCCTGATCTTTGTTGCCTAATAATTAAGGCTCTGCATCAATGCCCCAGATTTCCCAGATACTCGAGACGTATGCCTCGCAATTCTTTTGGATGCTTATCACCTTTGGCCTGATTTATTTCGGCATAGCAAAGATGATGTTGCCAAAGGTTGAGGCAACGATTGATGGCCGCGAAAAGAAAATCGCGGAAGACCTTGCTGCGGCCCAAAAGGCACGTGACGAGGCCGAGGGTATGAATGCGGGTACGGGTGCGGAAATCGCCGCTGCACGGGCGGAGGCACAAGCTTCGTCCACAGCGGCAAAGGCCAAAGCGGCTAAAGACGCCGAAGTCCGTGTGGCGAAAGCCGACGCGGACGTCGCAACCAAGCTGGCCTCTGCTGAAAACGATATTGCCAAAGCAACGCAAAAGGCGTTGGCCAATATTGAAAGCATCGCCAGCGAAGCAGCGGTGGACATTGTTGCCAAGGTATCGGGTGCAAAAGTAACACCTGCGCAAGCAGGGACAGCAGTAAAGGCGGTGCTTGGTAATGGCTAATCCATCAACAACCGCGACGCCGACAACCAAGCAAGATCATGCGACGATGGGGCATGGTCCTGTTACTGCGGAAACAACGCAAGCTAAGCATATTGGCGAAGAACATGCCGTGCCTTCAGCGCTGGGTTTTGATGCAACCATGTTGGTCGCTTTGGCGATGCTCATCGTTATCGGTCTTGCGATCTGGAAAAAAGTACCGGCGATCATTGCCGGTGCGCTCGACAAACAGATTGCGGCGATCCGGGAACAGCTTGATGTAGCGACCAATCTTCGTAAAGAAGCCGAAGTCATCAAGGCCGAGTACCAAGCACAAGCGCGTCAGGCGACCCGTGATGCCCAAGCGATGAAAATCGCTGCCGAAGCCGAAGCCAAAGACATTATTGCTCGGGCCAAGGAAGACGCAACCGCGCTGATCGCCCGCCGCGGCAAAATGGCCGAAGATAAAATCGCTGCTGCCGAGGCTGCTGCTATCGCCGATGTTCGCGCAAAAGCCGCGTCAACCGCAATTGCCGCCGCAACTTCTTTGATTGCGCAGAGCAATGACAGCAAAGCCAAAGCGTCCTTGATCGACGCCGCTATCTCCCAACTGAACTGAGTGTGTCTCCCTCTCCCGTCGGGAGAGGGTTGCGCAGATTTGGCAGCTTGCTGCCTATGTCGTAGCTGGGTGAGGGGATCCGCCCTATCGGTAAGGCGGATCCCCTCACCCAGCTTCAGCTGACTCGCTGCGCTCCTAAGCTTGCGCAGTCCTCTCCCGACGGGAGAGGGGTAATTACCGGAAATTCTATTCGTATCATCTTTCCTCAGCATTCAACTTCTGTTCACGCCATCATTGCGATAGCATGCTCCAACGCGCAAAATTTGCTGCGTTTGAACAAGGAGTTATCTGATGCGTCCATTGGCATATATTACCGCCGTTGCCCTTTTCGCTAGCACCACTGCGCACGCACAAAATTCAGGGAGCCTTGATATCGTGACCACCGATCCCAAAACCGATTCCCCGATTGTTACGCTCACCGTATCGGGTACGGCGCAAACACGCCCTGACCGTGCAATGATTTCTGCGGGGGTTCAGACTAAATCGGTTAGTGCGGCAGACGCCATGGCGAAGAACTCCAAACAGATGCAGGGCGTGATCGCCGCGCTAAAAGCACAAGGCATTGCCGAAAAAGATATGCACAGCGCCAGCATAACGCTGGGTCAGGATTATGATTATAGCGACGGAAAAGCGCCTGTGCTTAAAGGCTATACGGCCGACAACAGCGTGTCGGTAAAGGTCGTCAATATCGCCACGCTCGGCGCGATATTAGACGCACTTGCCAAGGCCGGTGCCACCAATATCAACGGCCCGAACTTCACCGTTGAAGATGACGGCGCGATATCGGAGTCCGCACGTAATAAGGCGATGGCAAAGGCGGGCAACCTCTCCGCCTTTTACGCCAAAAGTGCTGGTTATGCGCGAGCCAGATTGATTTCAATATCCGAAACACAGGATTTTGGCGGCATTCAATATAGCCAAGGTTTGATGAAGGCGTCTGCCGATGGCGGATCAGCCCCTCCGGTCGAACCCGGCCAGGTTAGTAAGACGATAAATATCACCGTGAAATACCGATTGGAAAGGTAGGGGGAATTGTCTGATAGCGGCTTAGATGCTGGATTATGAATGATTGTTTTACGTTGGCGGTTTGAAGTATCTGCTAACGCTAAGATTGCGGACGTTTGTTGACTGATTGCGCCTCTCCAAAAGCGGTCGCGCCAACCCAATCCATAAGGGCGTCCTGAAGTCGCAGATCGTAAGACATTTCGGATGACCTAATCTCTTGACCAGTGAATTCCACATGGAGTCCTGTGCCATTTGGCAAGTGTCGTCCGGCAAGCAGCTGAGCCAGCATTGAACCTGATCGTTTTGCCGTACTGGCCCCATCGATCAATTTGGCAGCAGTTGGCAGAACATTCTTCCATGCGAACCGCAAAGCGGCTGGCTGGTCTCGTGCGAGTTCAGTGCCCGGCATCAGGCCTGGATCATAGGCAATGAAGCGTGGTCCATCTTCCCCAAATTTCCGCGCCATGGCGTATGTGAAGAGGATGTTGCAGAGTTTAGAAGTGGCATATCGGTCGCGGCCCAGTTGAGATTTGCCTGCGCTGGTGGAAACTTCGCCTGCCGCAACCTCCGCTGCCGACGGGAAATACCCGCCGTAGAATTTGTAGGGTTTGGCAAGTTTGTGGTCTTTATCGTGCGTTCCGCTGGCTGTTGAAACGATCATTGCCGAAGCCGATGTAACGGGCTGCAAAAGGCGAAAAAGCGCAATATGACCCAGCACATTGGTCGCAAATGTCAGCTCAAACCCATCAACCGAATATCGATCGCCACTGACGATTTGAACCCCTGCGTTCAGCGCCATGCCCGCCAGCGTATTGGTTCCGAGAAATTCTCCAACCTTATTTGTAAACGAACGCACGGTGGCAAGCGAAGACGTATCGAGCATCATGACGTGAAGCTGCGCAGCCGGGACGGCCCTCCGCAAGTGATTGAGAATCGCAGTTTCGCGTGCGCCAACGATAATAATGTTAGTTGCATCCGTCTGGGCGAGTTGCGCCGCCGCTTCGAGGCCAAGCCCGGAGGTTGCTCCGGTAATCAGATAATATCTCGCCGAACCCATGGCTCTCTCCCGACAACGGACTTGCCAATGCAGCCCTGCGGACGCTATATAATACGAAATTCGTACACAGTAAATACGAATTTCGTATTAGGTGAATTCAATGGTACAGGCTGAGATTCTTGACGCGGCAATTGGCATATTGCTTCGCTTGCTCACCATTGACGAGCGACAGCTATCGACCGGTCTTGGCACCATTCCCTTCAATCCCCTTGACTTGGAAACACTGTCCTATCTGCATCGGCATCCACAATCGGTCGCCAAAGACGTGGCAAATCATCTGGGCGTGCGCTCTACAACGATGCAGTCGGTTATTGACCGATTGCACAAGCGCTGCCTGGTCACGCGCGATGCAACGGCGCTGAAAGGGAGAGCTGTTGCGTTAACGCTAACCGAACAGGGCTTGGCATTTCGAAAACAGATTCAAGCGCAGAACATCCAGAACTGTCGGCAAATGCTTGCCCACATCGACGAGGGCGAGCGGGACGTATTTGTAAGAAACATGGAAATGATCGCCGCACGCTATTCGGATGAAAAGGCGCAAGGCTGATCGAAGTTCACCGTCATGCTGCCGTATGTCTGCTTTCAAACGAAATCCGAACAAAACCGGACTGTCCGCTCCCCCAACAAAGCTGCCACCTCCGCGCTAGCAGGGAGAATTTTTTTCAGTTGTAGGATTCTGGCGCTGCACTCTAACTTGCGCCGGGTTGTAATGTTGGATTTCATCTGACACACATACCTCTGACATCGGTATCGCCCAGAAGCTGTAAGGGCAAATAATCAGCTAACGAAATAGATCGCAATCGGGTGTGAACTTACTGAGGTTTCTGCGGGTTTCATTATCGGTAAAAGAGGCAAAAGGAAAAGAGGTCGAGATAAAATAGGCGCAAAAGTGCATCGCCCCGCCAACCCCTCTCCCCCCTACCTCTCTCACAAAAAATCTGGCGATAGTGGATTTGGCCTACAAATGAACTCAATGAAAACTATAAATCAGGTGTGAACTTGTACGGTTTTCCTTGGGTATTGGATTATGCCACATATTTGAAAACGCTTGCTGACTAAGCCCATGCACTTGCGCTAGAGAAGCATCATGTCAAAGGCCGACCGCCCCGATACGCCCAATTCCGCCTCCCGTTTTAACGAGGAGAAAGCGACTTATGCGGTGCGCGGGTCGGAGCAGCCCGATCTGGAGGCGGGGATCGCGGCGATCCGGAATGTGTGGCAGACTTTGCCGGTCAAGCCCGGTGTGTACCGGATGCATGATGCGCG
Organism: Sphingomonadales bacterium; assembly: GCA_043760355.1. Lineage (GTDB taxonomy): Bacteria > Pseudomonadota > Alphaproteobacteria > Sphingomonadales > Sphingomonadaceae > Sphingorhabdus_B. Next base: position 9,018 of record JAYUPC010000060.1, on the reverse strand, counting down.
CGGCGATACGCTTTATGTTGGTAAAGCGCGGGCGCTTAAAAACCGGGTCAGTAACTATACACAGGTTGATCGGCTGCCACGGCGATTGAAGCGGATGGTGGCGCAGACGCGCTCTATGACGATTGTGACCACCAATAGCGAGGCGGAGGCGTTGCTGTTGGAGGCGCAGCTTATCAAGCGATATCGCCCGGCTTACAATGTTCTGCTGCGTGATGATAAGAGCTTTCCTTTCATCCTTCTGCGCGCCGATCACGCATTCCCACGTATCCAGAAACATCGCGGTGCGCGGCGGGCGAAGGGCAATTATTACGGGCCGTTTGCGAGTGCGGGTTCGGTGAACCAGACGCTCAACGCGCTGCAAAAACTGTTCCTGTTGCGTAGCTGTAACGATAGTTTCTTCAGCAACCGTGACCGGCCGTGTTTACTGTACCAGATCAAGCGTTGTTCTGCCCCGTGTGTCGACCGCATCGCGCCGGATGCTTATGGCGAACTGGTTGACGATGCCAAGGCGTTTCTTGGGGGCAAATCCACCGCAGTACAGGTGAAGCTTGCCGCGCAGATGGAGGCAGCAGCAACAAATCTCGATTTCGAAAGTGCGGCGATTATGCGGGATCGGCTGAAAGCGCTGACCTTTATCCAAGGATCACAGGCAATCAATGCAGAAGGGGTCGGCGATGCTGATATCTTTGCGCTCGCGGCAAATAACGGGGTTATGTGTATTCAGGCATTCTTCATTCGTGGCGGCCAAAATTGGGGGCATCGCAGCTTCTTTCCTGTCCACACCGCCGAAGTGCCAGAGGATGAGGTGCTAGCGAGTTTTATGATCCAGTTTTACGAAGATGTGCCGCCGCCGCGCACGATCCTTGTCGACCGGATGCCTTCCGAAGATGCGCTGCTCGCCGATGCCTTGGGTGAACGGGCAGGGGGCAAGGTGACGATCACCGTCCCCCAACGCGGCGACCGTGTCCGTCTGATCGCACAGGCCAGCCGCAACGCGGTGGAAGCACTCGAACGGCGTCAGGCGGAGAGTACGACGCAGGGAAGGCTGCTGCAGGAGGTCGCCGATCTGTTCGAACTGTCCGAACCACCCAAGCGGATTGAAGTCTATGACAACAGCCATATTCAGGGCACAAATGCGTTGGGTGCGATGGTCGTGGCGGGGCCGGAGGGTTTTATCAAAGGCCAATATCGTAAGTTCAATATCAAGAACCCCGATACAGCGCCGGGCGATGACTTTGCGATGATGCGCGAGGTATTCACGCGGCGGTTCGGGCGTGCGTTAGAGGAGGACCCTGACCGCACCGAAAACTGGCCCGACCTTGTCCTGATCGACGGAGGCAAAGGGCAGATGTCGGCAGTAAAGGAGGCGCTTGCCGAATTGGGTGTAGAGGATGTGGCGCTGATTGCTATAGCCAAAGGGCCCGATCATGGCCGCGAAGGTCGCGAAGTTTTCCATTTTCCCGACGGCCGCGAATTCACGCTGCCCGTCAACGCCCCCGTCATGTTCTACCTCCAACGCCTCCGCGACGAAGCGCATAGATTTGCCATTGGCGCCCACCGCAACAAACGCAGCAAAGCCATTACCGCCAGCCCCTTGGACGAGGTTCCCGGAGTTGGCCCGGCACGCAAGAAAGCACTGCTAATGCACTTCGGTACGGCGCGAGCGGTTAGGGATGCGAGCTTAGAGGATTTGGCACGAACGCCAGGGGTGTCGGAAACGGTGGCGCGGGTGGTGTATGACTTTTATCATGGGGGCGGGTGAGAGTGGATGCTTGATTTTTACAGCTAACAGCGTATCTTAACCGCATGAATGCACAGTCACCAATTGTTTCTGAATTCGAAACTACAGAAAAAGCACAAGCTTATGAGGCATGGTTGCGTGAGAAAGTAGCCGCATCGCTTTCCGATGAAAGGCCGTCTTTACCGCATGATGAGGCCATGAACGCTGCCCGAAAAGCAATCGATAAGAGGCGCGGTGCTTAAACTAGTTTGGCGCGCTAGGGCGCTTTCAGATCTCGAAACGATATTGTCGTTTATAGCTGAGCGTAATGTGAAGGCAGCTGATAGCTTGCTGCCCGCTATCGAAACTTGTACCGAGCGCTTGCCCGAACACCCCTATCTTTACCGCACTGGTCGTGTTGATGGCACGCGGGAAGCTGTTGTTCATCCGAATTATATTGTGATTTATCGCGTAGGTGTTGATGCAATAGAAGTCGTGAATGTGGTTCATGCTAGACAACAATATCCATGACATCTCCTTTCACCTCTTCGCTCTTCAGTATGCTTGGCCAGAAATATGATGCGGTCGATATTTATCCAACGCTATTCCATTCAGTCGAGCCAAAAACCAGTGGCGAATTTCCGTATCTCTATGCCAATCATACTGGCATCCAGTTTGCGCTCACCAAAAAGACATTCCTGATCGAGGCGATTTTCCTATTTGCACAAGACGCCGAGAAAAACGACCAATATCAGGGAGAAACGCCCGCAGGTATATCATTTGCCGCAACACGCATAGATGTCCGTGCTACGCTTGGTGAACCAGTCATGGGAATGGATGTGGGCGGACAGGGGCTTATGGCGATTGAATTTAGTTTCGATCGGTATGAGGACGACACGTATTATTTCCGTGTCGAATATGTTGAAACCGGCGGCGTGCGGATGATGACTTTGGGCAAGATTTAGCAAAACAGGGAAATGAAATGCCAACCATTAACACTAACGGTATCGATATCTATTACGAAGACAACGGCCCTGCCGACGCGCCGGTGATCCTGCTCGTCATGGGGCTGGGTACGCAGATGATCGCGTGGCCGGATGATTTTATTCAGGGTCTCGTTGCGTCGGGCTTCCGCGTCATCCATTATGACAATCGCGATATCGGCCTGTCCACCCATATGCACGGCGCGCCTGCGGGGAATCTGATCTGGGCCATGTTTGCCTCACGCTGTGGCTTGCCGCTAAGCACAGCCTATACGCTTGGCGATATGGCGGCGGATGGTGTGGCTTTGCTCGATGCACTTGGCATTGACAAGGCACACATTGTGGGTGCGTCGATGGGCGGGATGATCGTGCAGTTAATCGCGGCGACCTATCCTGAGCGTGTGCTCAGCCTGACCTCTGTTATGTCGACCAGCGGCGCGCCCGGGCTGCCCGGCCCCGCCCCTGAAGTCCGCAAACGCCTTATGGCTCCGCGTCCGAGCAACCCGACACGTGATCAAGCCATTGCGATGGGAGCAGACGGATTGAAGCAAATCTCCTATCCCGATCCCGCACGCCCCGCCGATGCCTTTGAAACGGCCGCCGGACGTTCATTTGACCGCAGCTACAATCCTGCAGGTATGAAACGCCAGTTGCTGGCGATCATCGCCGACGGTAGCCGGGTATCGCGCCTGAAGAAAATTACTGCGCCGACTTTGGTCATCCACGGTGCCGCCGATCCGCTCGTGCCGATGGCAGGTAGTCAGGATATCACGCGCCATGTGCAGGGTGCACGGTTAGAAATCGTAGAAAAAATGGGGCACGACCTTCCGCCGTCGCAAGTACCGCACATAATTGGGCTTATCGCGGCACACGCTAATGCGGTTAGCTAAATTTCTTTCCGCACCGTGTTTACCCTAATACAATGTTTTACAACTAAGGCTGTAATTTGATTTCGCGTTTTGGGGACAAAATAATGGCACATCCGTTGCAAACGGCTTGGTATGAAGAGAGTGTCGAGAAGGACTATGCACGTCAGATTGAGTCACTGGTGCATGCTGGAGAGCTTGACGCGGCGGCAGAGAAGTTGCTGGCGGATATTGCCCTGCTCGATACGCCAATTGCCGATATGTGCCGCACACTTACCGCCGATAAGGTGAAGATTGATGGCTGGGACGATATAGAGGAAGCGATTGTCAATTTTGAAGGTGACCCGATTACCGCGGTGCATATTGTGCTCTCAAATGAAGCCGATCTGGTGTTTGAAGACAAAAGTCTGTTACAAGAGCCGCTACTTGAAGTTGTTTTTTATACCGATGAATATCAGGAGTTTTCCGCACTTACTCGGGCCGAGCTGCTTGATGAAAGCCTGCGTGAAATGCCGGACTGGTACGGGGCAAGTGAAGATATAGAAGCCTATTTGGAAATCACCGGATTTGGTCCGCTAAATACCGCGCTTATCCAGCATAAACGCCAATATTTCTTCCGTGACAGCGTACATATCCTTGATGAAAAATCGGGTCTGGCGGGTGACAGTCTGCCGATTGCCTATGTCGAGTTTTGTCTTTCCGCAATGTTCCGTGCGGTACGCTATCATCAGGCGGTGAAGGCGCAGGTCGATGCGCATGGCTTGCCAGGCAATGTGCCAGTCATCGCAGGTATGTTTAACATGAAGCCCGCCATTGGCTCGGTCTATGTGCCATCGACCACCAAAGTTGTTGAGGTCGTAAAGGTCGCCAAGCTTGCGGTGGTTATCAAGCGCAATATGGAAGACGCGCCACCTGAGGTCGCGGGCAGCTCTTTGCGTCAGTTTATCAGTGACGAACCAGAAGAAAAGCGCGGATTCTTCAAAAGGCTTTTCGGACGTCGATGATACTTCCCCCGCCGTGCCAGATCGGGCATAGGTAAGGGGTGCATATTTCAGCCACAGCCATTATCTGCGCCGTCCGCCCGCACGGGGAGAGCGGTGCCATTGCGCGCGGGTTCACATCGGAACATGGCCTGATCGGGGGGTATGTTCAGGGTGCACGGGGGCGCGTGTTAAGGCCGGTGATGATCCCTGGCAACGTTATCAAAGGCGAATGGCGTGCGCGGGTGATGGGGCAATTGCCCTCGCTCACGGCTGAACCACTCCATAGTAGAGCGCATCTATTGGGAGAGCCGCTGGCAATAGCGGCGATTGATTGGGTGACGGCGCTGAGTGCGGCGACGCTACCCGAGGGATATCCTTACCCGCATCTCCACAGCGCGCTTGATGGTGTATTGTCGGCGATCGAGCTCGCCCCTGCGGCGCGGGTATGGGCGGGCGCGGTGGCACGGTATGAAGAGCTGTTGCTGCGCGAATTGGGCTATGCCGAAGAGGACGAAGCTCCTGATGTTCCTGTCGCCCTGATGGCGCGCAACCGGGAGCGTTTAGTCGCGCATGTGTTGGGCGACAAGCGTGCCGATGTCATGGCCGCGCGGGAGCGATTGGTGGAAAGGCTAAAAAGGGCGGTTGCATAATCCGGACAGGGTTGGCAGGGGCTTCTGAAGGTTTTGATGAGGTTCCATATATGTTAATCGCTTTACTTTCCGGCGACGGAATTGGACCCGAAGTTATCGCACAAGCAAAGCGTGTGCTCGATACGCTGGCGATTACTGACATGACTTATGAGGAAGCTCTGGTCGGCGGCGCGGCGTATAAGGCGACCGGTCATCCGCTTCCGCCTGCAACACTCGATCTTGCCAAGCGCGCTGACGCAATCCTGTTTGGTGCAGTAGGCGACCCCGATTGCGACACGCTTGATCGGCATTTGCGGCCGGAACAAGCGATCCTTGGACTGCGCAAGGAACTTGCTCTGTTCGCCAACCTTCGCCCCGCTACCTTATTTAAGGAACTGGCAGACGCCTCGGCCCTGCGTCCAGAAGTAGCATCACAGATCGACATGGTGATTGTCCGCGAACTCAATGGCGACGTGTATTTCGGTGAAAAGGGTATGCGCAAAACCGCAGATGGTAAGCGCGAAGGCTATGACATTATGTCCTATAATGAGGACGAGGTTCGCCGAATTGCGAGAGTCGGTTTTGAAACGGCGATGGCGCGGGGGAAGAAACTATGCTCGGTTGATAAGGCCAATGTTTTGGAAACGTCGCAATTGTGGCGCGATGTCGTTATTGAAACCCATGTCGAATACCCCCAAGTCGAACTCAGCCATATGTATGTCGACAATTGCGCGATGCAGTTGGTGCGCAATCCGGGACAGTTTGATGTGATTGTCACCGGCAATCTATTCGGTGACATCCTCTCCGATCAGGCCAGCATGTGCGCGGGCTCCATTGGGATGTTACCTTCTGCATCGCTCGATAGCGAAAGCAAGGGCCTTTACGAACCGATCCACGGCAGCGCGCCCGATATAGCCGGGCAGGGCAAGGCCAACCCGCTGGCGACGATATTGTCGGCGGCGATGATGTTGCGCTATTCGCTGAATCAGGTTGATGCTGCAAACCGGATTGAGTTGGCTGTGGCACAGGCATTGGCCGCTGGCGCTCGCTCGCCCGACTTGGGCGGAAAGATGACAACGCAAGAAATGGGCAATGCCGTGCTTGCCGCCTTGACCTGAACCCTGCTCTGCCCGAAAAGCGAATTATGAAAAAGACTACCGGACAGAATCGCAATATCACCCAAAACTGGCGCCCCGCGACCCAAGCTGTGCGGGGCGGCACATGGCGCAGCGAGCATGGCGAGACGTCGGAAGCATTGTTCCTGTCGTCGGGCTTTACTTACGACGATGCTGAAACCGTTGCCGCGCGGTTTGCCGGTGAGCAGGAAGGGATGACCTATTCCCGGCTGCAAAATCCAACTGTGCAGATGCTCGAAGAACGTATTGCCCTTATGGAAGGGGCTGATGCGTGCCGTGCGCAGGCGACTGGCATGGCCGCAATGACGACGGCTTTATTATGCCAACTGGAAATGGGCGATCATGTGGTTGCTGCACGAGCAGCTTTTGGGTCGTGCCGGTGGTTGACCGATACGCTGTTGCCCAAATGGGGGATAACCACAACCACGATCGACAGCCGCGACAATGATGCGTGGAAAGATGCGATCCAGCCCAATACCAAGGTGTTCTTTTTTGAAACTCCGGCTAATCCGACGATGGATATTGTTGATATGGCGTATGTGTGCGGACTTGCCCGCGAGCATGGCATTACTTCGGTGGTGGACAACGCGTTTGCAACATCCGTGCTGCAACGTCCGATGGATTTTGGTGCGGATGTCGTAACTTACAGCGCGACCAAGATGATGGACGGGCAGGGGCGTGTGCTTGCAGGAGCGGTCTGCGGATCGAACGAATTTATCGATGAGAAGCTGTTGCCGTTTCAGCGTAATACTGGTCCCAATCTCGCGCCGTTCAACGCATGGGTTGTACTCAAGGGATTAGAAACGCTCGATCTGCGCGCGATGCGGCAATCTGAAAATGCCGTGAAGGTCGGGAAGTTTATCGAGGGCCGCGTGCCACGCATATTGCACCCGGGCCTTGCCAGCCACCCGCAGTATAATCTGGCACGCGCACAGATGAAGGCGTGTGGACCGATCTTTGCGCTCGAACTCGATGGTGGTCGCAAGCAAGCACACGGTTTGCTGAACGCGCTTCAGCTGATCGATATCTCCAACAACATTGGCGACAGCCGCAGCCTTATGTGCCACCCTTCGTCAAGCACACATCACGGTATGGGTCAGGAGGGACGCGAGGCGATGGGTGTAACCGAAGGGCTATTGCGGCTGAATGTCGGGTTAGAAGATCCACAAGATTTGATTGATGATCTGGATCAAGCGCTGCGGAGTGTTGGCCTGTGATCCTCGATGCTTTCTTCACTGCTAGCGCCACTACCCAGGGCATTACCGTCCGCGTTGCGCCGAATTTCCTTGAGGAGCAATCGGTGGTCAGCCAAGGACGCTGGTTCTGGTCTTATCATATCCGCATCGAAAACAACGGACCTGAGCCCGTGCAATTGCTCACCCGCCACTGGAAAATAACCGATGGGCGTGGTCAGATGAGCCACGTTGATGGTGACGGCGTGGTTGGGGAACAACCCGTTCTCGAACCCGGCGGCAGCCATGATTATGTTTCGGGCTGTCCACTGCCTACGCCGACTGGTGCAATGGAAGGACAATACCGTTTCATCCGCGAAGATGGCGGCACTTTCCTTGCGGACATTCCAAAGTTTCAGTTGCTGGCTCCAGCCACAGCGCGATGAAACGGACGCATCTGCCCTTGAATGGTCTGCGCGTGCTCGACGCAGCAGCGCGCCATTTGAGCTTTACCAAGGCAGCCGATGAACTCGCGGTAACTCCCGCAGCTGTGGGTCAGCAAATCCGGGCGCTCGAAGATATGCTCGGCGTCGTCCTGTTCCGCCGCACGCCCAAAGGGCTGGAGCTGACTGGTGAGGGTGAAGCGGGTCTGGACGCGCTGCGGGGCGGCTTCCTGATGTTTGAAGACGCTGTGCGCGCGATGCAGGCGGGTCAGTCGTCTAATTCGCTTACTATCGCCGCACCAAGGGACTTCACCGCCAAATGGCTGGCAAAACGCTTGGCGGTATTTGGCAAGACCAATCCTGACACGCGCTTTACACTGGTTGCGGCGGACGACGATGTGGATTTTACGCAAGCCAATCTTGATCTCGCCATTCGTCTTGGAACGGGGCCAGGAGAGCATGAAGGCGTTTGCCTAGCACCCGGCGCTTTTGTGACTGTGTCAGCGCCAGAGGGCGGCGCAGACACCGCGATCAGCTGGCCGCGTTGTCCTGTGGCCGAAGGATTACCTGCGCTGCGGCTGGGTGATGCAGGATTGGCGATTGATGCTGCGGCAATTGGCCTTGGCCAAGCCTGTGTCCCGCATCTTCTCGCTCAGGCCGATATCGCCGCTGGCCGAGTCCGCGTTGTAGATAACGCCAAAGAAAGTGACCTCGCTTATTGGCTGGTCGCGCCCTTACCCCAGTGGCGGCAGAAAAAGGTCAAGGCGCTGGTTGGGGCTTTGATAGAGTAAGTTACGGTACTTTCTATTTTTTACTTGCACTTGACGATACAAACAAGCAGCTTCCAGTAAATAGGGGGGCTGTAATGAATGATTCCGTAAATAGTGATGTTAGAACACAAATGGTATTTGATGCGACCAAGAAGTCAACTGGAGCTGCGTATTTACTTTGGTTTTTCTTAGGCAGTTTTGGAGCCCATCGTTTCTACCTAGGCTCAGGACCTATTAAAGTGCTTGCATAGTTCGTTCGAGGTTGATTCAATGGTGATGCGAAGGAGGCATTGCCATGAGTGATTTGATTTGGTTG
>JAYUPC010000059.1:0-15511 GCA_043760355.1 Sphingomonadales bacterium | reverse complement strand
TGCCATCTGGTTGGCAAATGGCCCGATACGTTTGCGGCGTGCGAAGTTTTCCGCTGATACCCATGCCCCGTCCTGCGCCTCGTGCATGGCATCGGCGCTGTCCGTTTCGGTTATGCCAGCCGCGTTCAGGTCTTGTGCCAACCGCCGCGTGCCGTATCCGCGGCGCACAAACGAGCGTGAGCGCGCTTCGGCAAAACCGGCATCGTTGACATAACCCAGATCGGCAAATTCGGTGATCAACGCCTCTATATCAGCCTGCACTTCATCATCCCAACCCCGTTCGCGAATTTTGCGGTTCAGATAGGTCGCAAGCTTTGCTCGCGTGGTCGCATAACGCCCAGCATAATGCAGCGCGAGCGCACGTAAACGCCCCTGATCGAGCGGCGGCGGCTTTCGTTTTTGGGTCTTTTGATATGCCACGCCCTATTTGTGCCACAGTCGGGTCGAAATTTGAACTCGGATCATCGCGTAAAAGATATGTATCAGAAAACCATGTGTGGTAAAGGTTGCTCCGCATTATGGTTTTATATGAATAATATAGACTGGGAAGCAATATGAACGCACTCGTTCCAACCCCGACACTGGATAGTTTAGAGCGCCGCTTGTCTGATTTTGCGACGCTTGGCGAAGCACTGGATTATGCCGCTAGCGGTGCCCGCGGCCTTAATTTCCACGATATGCGCGGCAGTCTGGCTCGCGCTTATCCGTTTTCCGAGATGCGGCAGGATGCTCTGGACGCAGCCTACCGGCTTATCAGTCACGGCATTTCCAAGGGAGACCGCATCGCACTTGTTGCCGAAACCGGTCCCGATTTCGCAGCGCTGTTTTTTGGCTGTATCTATGCTGGAGCGTGGCCGGTGCCATTGCCGCTGCCGACAAGTTTTGGCGGCAAGGAAAGTTATATTGACCAGCTTTGCGTGCAGTTGAAAAGCTGTGATCCAAAGATATTGTTCTTTCCGCCAGAATTGGACGAAATGGCTGGAGCAGCGGCGGCTGCATGTGGGGTAGAGGGAATTGACTGGGCAAGTTTCGCCGACCGGATCGCGCTGCGTACCGACCTTCCCCCTGCGCACACGGATGAGATCTGTTACCTGCAATATTCCAGCGGATCGACACGGTTTCCTCACGGCGTTGCTGTGACGCATAAGGCTTTGCTGAACAACCTATCGGCGCATTCGCACGGGATGGAGGTAACCACAACGGATCGCTGCGTATCATGGCTGCCATGGTATCATGACATGGGGCTTGTGGGGTGTTTCCTGTCGGTTGTCGCAAACCAAGTGTCGACGGATTATATGAAGACAGAGGATTTTGCCCGTCGTCCGCTTGCTTGGCTAGACATTATCAGCCGCGCTGATGGGACCGTTATCAGCTATTCCCCGACCTTTGGCTATGATATTTGCGCGCGCCGTATCTCAAGCCAGAGCCATGTTGATGAACGCTTCAAACTGGGTCATTGGCGCTTGGCGGGTAATGGTGCGGATATGATCCGTCCAGATGTGATGCAGAGTTTTGTCGATGCGTTTGGCGATGCAGGCTTTAGCGCACGTGCCTTTGCCCCAAGCTATGGCTTGGCCGAAGCAACGCTTGCGGTATCCATCATGCCAATGGGTGAGGGGATTCAGGTTGAGCTGGTCGAGGAAACAGACCTGACGGGTCATGCGGGATCAGCTGATCGTCCCACACGGTATCGCGCCATCGTCAACTGCGGCAAAGCTGTCAAAGACATGACGATTGTTGTGCGCGATGAAGACGGTAATCCAATGCCTGACAAAACAATTGGTAAAGTCTGGTGCTCCGGGCCTTCCTTGATGAAGGAATATTTCCGTGATCCCGAAAGTACCGCCGCATGTTTGATCGATGGCTGGCTTGACACTGGCGACATGGGATATCTGTCGAATGGCTATATATTCATTGTTGGCCGGGCAAAGGATATGATTATCATCAATGGTAAAAACCATTGGCCACAGGATATCGAATGGGCGGTTGAACAATTGCCCGGATTTAAGGCGGGTGACATTGCTGCGTTTTCTATCACGACGCCGGGCGGGGAAGAAACGCCTGCCGTTCTTGTGCAATGCCGGACATCGGATGAGGCGGAACGTGCAAAGCTACGAGAACAAATCCGCGATAAGGTGCGTTCGGTTACCGGAATGCAATGTGTTGTCGAACTGGTGCCACCGCGCACTTTGCCACGTACAAGCTCTGGAAAGATGAGCCGGGCAAAGGCACGCAATCTTTATCTGTCCGGTGAAATTCAACCCTATGCGATTGCTGCTTAACCGGAATTTTATACCTAATTTTTGGTATATATTTTAAGCATCTGAAAAAACATAGGAATTATTGCGCGCTTTTGTTCGATTTACGGATGTCGCTTACCTTTAAGTAAGGTTCATACTCTATTGCAGCAGTGTGAAAGACGAAACTCAAACTTCAGAATTGCCTGGCAACATATCGTTCAAGGCGCTTCTTGGGCTATCAAAGCTTGAGGGCATTGAAGCCGGTGTTGTACGCAGCATTCAATCGAAAACTCTAAAAAATAGGCCGATGTTTCGCATTGGATTTAACCTGTTACTCGCAGCAATCGTTGTATACTTGTTTAGCAAGGGAGCACCAGCATGGGCGGTAATTGGATGGGCGGGAGTTTTCTGCGTTTTCCAAATTTTCTCTTACAAGTCATTTGGCACAAACTGGGACTTTAACCGCGACAACGTTGATCCCGCGGTTTTCCATGCAATGGATCGTCATGCGGCGATGAGCGCCATAATTTGGGGTTCGTCTTACTTTTTCTTGGGTTCTAACTCTGATATATTACAGATTTTAGGCTTATGGTCGGCAATGTTGGCGTTGATGGTTTACGCGTCGATTATGATGACACCTGTTCCCAAAGCGGCGACCTTGTTTATCGGGATTACCAGTCTATGTGCATCGATAAGCTTTACGCTTCATGGCGGTTATTATTTGGGAATTGCCGCTTTGGGCTTCGGTGGATCCCTAATCTTGGGCTGTTTAAGGATGGCGAGAGCGCAGATTTTGTACGAAGTAGCCAATACCATATTGCAAGAAAAGTCCGAGACCGTGAGCTTATTGTTACGCGAGTTTGAAGACAGCGGTGCAGACTGGCTGTGGCAAACAGATACCTCGCGATGCGTCACACATGTCAGCCCGCGCTTTGCCTTTGCGCTTGGCGAAGATGCCAAGGTGATTGAGGGGCAACCACTTTTAAAACTGATTGCTGGCGATGCATGGGAAAAAGGGCAATATGATGCCGCATTACATGATCTGGCAGACCGGCTGAAGCGTCGCGAATCTTTTAGCAACCTGATTGTGCCAGTTACCATAAAAGGCATTACCCGCTGGTGGGAGCTTTCTGCTTCACCGCGCAATTCCGATGATAACAGCTTTCTTGGTTTCCGCGGTGTTGGTTCTGATGTGACAGAACAGCGCGAGTCAGCGGACAAGATTTCACATCTGGCGCGATTTGATACGCTTACGGGCTTGCCAAACCGTTTGCAGTTGACTGAAACGCTTGCCACGGCGCTAACCGATGCTGAAAAATGGCGCCGTCGCTGTGCATTTCTGATGATCGATCTTGACCGGTTCAAAGCGGTTAATGATACGCTTGGCCATCCGGTCGGTGATCGATTGCTGGCACAGGTTGCCCGTCGTTTACAGCTTATCATGACTGATAATGAGCTTTGCGGCCGTTTGGGCGGGGATGAATTTGCTGTTGTGATAAAGGATGCCAGTGATCCTAAATATGTAGCAACCGTAGCACGGCGGATTATCGAAGGTTTGTCACGTCCATATGAGGTGGATCAGAACACATTGTTTATCGGCGCCAGCATCGGCAGCGCTATGGGTCCTGTCGATGGGCGCACCGTTGAGCTGTTAATGCGCAGTTCGGATCTCGCATTGTACAGGTCAAAAGACGATGGCGGAAATATGCACCACAGTTATCAACATAAGCTGCATGCAACTGCGGAAGAACGCCGCTTGATGGAAGTCGAGTTGCGCAACGCATTGGAGAAAAAACAGCTGCATGTTGAATATCAACCTGTAGTTAATGCGACTTCAGATCACACTTTGGTTGGTTTTGAAGCACTAATACGCTGGAACAATCCAAAATTCGGCAATGTATCTCCTGCGAAATTTGTGCCTGTTGCCGAAGATGCCAGGTTGATCGTTCCCATTGGAGATTTTGTACTTAGACAGGCATGCAAAGACGCGATGACATGGCCGGAATCAACCAAAATAGCTGTCAATATTTCGGTCGATCAGCTGACTAGCACTTCGTTTATCGAAAGTGTGATCTCCGCACTCCACGACAGCGGTTTGCCAGCATGGCGGCTTGAGTTGGAAGTAACCGAGAGTATCTTTCTGCGCGATGGCGGTCTAGCCGTTCAAGTGCTCGACCGCTTACGGGCACTGGGTATAAAATTGTCGCTGGATGATTTTGGTACCGGCTATTCTTCACTCGGCTATTTGCGCAATGTGCGCTTTGATACGATCAAAGTTGACCGCAGCTTTGTTCAAGGTGCGGCAAAGAATAAGGCCGAAAGCCTTGCCATTATACGCGCCGTTGTTGCGCTGGCTGACAGTCTGAATATCGCAACCACTGCCGAAGGGGTGGAGACAGAGGCCGAACTTGAAATGATCCAGCAGCTTGGATGCAGTAAAATTCAAGGCTATTATTTCGGACGTCCGATGCTTTACGCCGACGCATGCGAGTTGTTTGCGGCTGCCCAACGCAGCGTAGCTTAGGGTCAACCCTAGACCACCGTGCAGAAGATCTGAACTGCCCAGCCCTCCCGGGATGACGATGCCACAGCCAAAGCAAGTCACCAATTTCATGGATGTTTGCCGACAGGGGAAATTCTACATTGCAAAGGTTGTTTAATAGGCCCTGACCCTAAACTTATTTGGAACGCTCTGGCTTTGGCCGCTCCATCCAGTTGCTAACATCGCGGGCACTTTGTTCCGGAACCTCCTGCATAGGCAAGTGTCCTGTTGCGCTATAGATATGCGTTATATGATCGGGCAGTTTGCTTTCAAACCACTTAACAGCAGTAACCGGTATCAACGTATCTTTTTCGCCCCATAAGATCAGTGTCGGGATATCAAGCACAGGTACATCCCTGTTTTGCGCCGTTTCCAACCCACGCCGCGTTGCTGCCCGCTTGATCGTAGCATCCCGGTTCCCTGGACGACGGAGCAATTCCCAATAGAGATCGACCTCTTTTGATGTGATATATTCGGGCTTACTCACGCTTTGATAAAGGCTTTTTTCAACGAGCGAGCGCGGGGTTATGACCGTTGCGAGACGGTTTAGTCCAGGGATTGCCATGATGCGAAAACCAATGGGCAGGGATTTAGGCTTTGCTTCTGGCGCGCCTGCGGCATCCACCAATATCAACCCGTCAAGCTTTTTGGGATGCAGTTTTGCATATTCCCACGAAACCCACCCGCCCATACTATTGCCACCAAGTGTAAAATGGGTCAGGCCGCGATTGGTAGCAACACGGTCCACTGTGTCGGCAAAACATGTGCTGGTGTAACAATCTTTAGGATCAGGTCCGGTTAGCCCGTGTCCAATCTGATCGAAGCGGATGATGCGGTATTTGTCTTTAAGGCGATTGGTCCATGCATCCCAAGTATAAAGCGACGAACTTGATCCATGAAGCAAGATGATGGCGGGCGCATCCGCAGGGCCTTCGTCACGCAAATGGATCGTCAACCCGTTGCCCAGATCGATAAATTCGGACTCGGCATTGGCGTATTTTGTTTTGAGTACTGCGACAGGTATATCGGCGGCATAACCCCAGGCAAATAGGGCGATAATTCCGATACCAACCAGAGCCAGCAACCATTTGATAAATTTGCGCATCAAAACCCCTTCCGAATATTTGACTTAAAGTATCTCATGCACTTTTTCTTGCGGCCTGCAAAGCCGGACACCTGCACCGGTTTCAACAAAGGGTCGTTCTACAAGGATCGGGTGCAGCACCATCGCATTCAATATATCATCAAAATCGGCACCTTCGATCAAATTCAGTTCTTCAGCGGGCGAACCCCGCATGCGCAGGGCTTCGCGCGGGGTGAGGCCAGCGTCACAAAACAACTGGATCAGTTTATCGCGAGTAAAAGGTATCTTGCGATATTCAATAATGGTCAACTCAACGTCCGGTGTTTCCTGCAAGATTGCCAGTGTTTTGCGCGATGTGCCGCAATCCGAATTATGCCAAATGGTTGCGTTCATGATATTGCCTTTGCATGTGCTTTCGCATTTTCGATGTAATGGGCGACGCCAAGCCGCATTCCGGCAACAGCGCCGTCATCAAGATCACGAACAAAACGTGCAGGAGAACCCGCCCATAATTGCCGCGCTTCAATCCGTTTGCCCTGAGTCAGCATCGCGCCTGCGGCTAACATAGCGTCGCTTTCGATCACTGCACCGTTCATAATAGTTGATGAAAGACCGACAAAGGCACGGTCGTGCAGAGTGCATCCGTGCACCATCGCCATATGGCCGATCAAAACGTCATCGCCGATGATCGTTGGAAAGCCATCTGGAAACCCGGCAGCAGGCCCGTCACAGTGGACCACGCTGCCGTCTTGAATATTACTTCGCGCACCGATCACGACACGGTTCACCTCTGCACGGATGACGCAATTATACCAGATGCTGGCCCCTGCACCGATTGTGACATCACCGATGATCCGGCAGCCGGGTGCGATAAAGGCGCTATCATCAATTTGCGGCGTTTTGCCGTGGATCGAAATGATCGAGACGTCGGGGCGTTTTATCATTTGCGTGTTTTCCAAACCGATAGATGCGGCAATACCGAAGCATAATCATCTGTCCAAATATCATCAGCAGGCGTATCTAGCGACAGCCATTGTTCAGGGTTGTAATGTTTGGATTTTGTTTTGGAGAGTGTGCCGGTTAGCTGGGTCAATTTGGCTTCATCGCGGTTAAGCGCGATCCAAAGCGAAGGGCGCTCCCCAGCGTCAAGTGCTTTTTGCGGGGAGTTGTCGTGACGCAGTGCCGCGTTCCAGCCGCCTTGCTTTGCTTCTGCGGCTACGACCGAATTCAGATCAATATAACGGTTCGAAATATGCACGAGCAAGGTGCCACCGGGTTTGAGTGCCCGTCCGTAAATCGCAAATGCCTCTTTGGTCAACAAATGCAGCGGGATAGCATCGGATGAAAAGGCATCGATCGCAAGGATATCAAAGCTCTGCGGTTTTGCTTTTGCAACCGTTAGCCGCGCATCGCCAAGGATGATCCTGGCATCTGGTGCGCATTTTTTGAGGAATGAGAAAATGCCTTGATCGCGCGATATCGAAATCATCAACGGATCAATCTCAAAGAACTGCCATTTTTGACCAGGCTTGGCATAACAAGAAAGCGTGCCCGTGCCCAATCCGACAACGCCGATGGATGCGCCAGCGCCATATAGGCTTTCTGCCTTTGCCATGGTTTGTCCGACACCTGATGCTGGCCCGTAATAGCTTATTGGCCGTTTGGGTGTAGCAAGCATTTGCATGCCGTGCATTGTTGTGCCGTGCATTAACCACCGGGAGGCGCTGTCGGTGTTGATTGTATAAATACCGAAATAACTACGCTGCCGTGCGTCGGCAGCTGTGACAGAGATATTATACGAACCGCCATTGGCATAGAGTATCGCAGCAAGCGCGAGTGTATAGGCAAAGCGGTTTCCAGTTACGATAAACCCGATGCAGATGATGAGGGCGTTCATTAACTGTTTTGACAAATCCATATCGAGTGGCATGATCATTCCGCCATATATGCCAATAGCAGCAGCGATCACGCCAAGCGCCAGAGTAATGAAGGTAAATGTTCTAGGATCAAGATATCCATCACTACCAAAAGTAAGCAGGCGTTTTTGCGGGAGCAGTATCGCTGCCAATATAATCAGCATCGGATGTTCCCATGTCCAATCGAAAACCAGCGGCGCAACAATCGCACAGAAAAATCCGCCAATCACCCCGCCCAGTGACATCATCAAATAAAACTGTGTCAGCTGGGCGGGTTCCGGGCGTGTACGATACATTTCACTGTGCAGTGCAACGGCCACAAAGAACAGCAGGCTGAGATTGAGGATCAGCATGCCGATAATAGCATTTTCCATCCTCAAAAATGTAAAGGCCGCACATAGCGAAACTATCACTGGTGCTGTGAATGTCATCGCATTGGCAACGGTACGGTTATTGGCAAAGGCAATTGTAAAACTGATGAGATACAGCCCAAGCGGCATGACCCATATCATCGGCATCGCCACAAGGTCGGTGGTAAGATGTGTCGTCGTTGACAGCATTAGTCCCGAAGGAACGGCTGCTAATATGATCCAGTATAGACGCTTTTTCTTAGGTATCGGTGCCGCGGGCTGAACATCGTTTTGTACCGGAGTGTGTGTCTCGCTTTTAGCCCATAAAGCTTTAGCGCATATCGCCACCATCAACCCTAGGAGAATATAGATCGCACTCCACAACCAATTTTGCGCGCGCAGGGGCATCATGGGTTCAACGATCAACGGATATGCGATTAACCCACCAAAACTACCAATGTTTGATGCAGCATAAAGGGCATAAGGTTCGCCTTCATTTCCCGCAAGGTTATACCAGCGCTGCATTAGCGGGGCTTGTGCGGCAACCGCAAAGAACAAAGGTCCTATCGATGCGGCCAATAACCACGGCATCCAGAATATCGGGGATGTGTTTTCGGGCAGCTCTAATTTTGCCAAGCCGAGCGGAAGCCATAATGCCGCGATCACAAACAGGCCAATGTGGATCATCGCCTGACGCTTAGGGGCCAAACGTGACAGCCAATGCGCATATGCATAGCCGCCAAGCAACAATGCCTGATACACCAGCATCGCCGAATTCCATACCGATGGAGCGCCGCCCAGGCGCGGCAATGCCATCCGGGCGACCATTGGCTGAACCAGGAAGAGTAGGAAACTACCCATCAATATAGTTACAATGAACAGCGGTCGACTGCCACGTTTGGTTGATGTCATTTCCATACACTGCTTTCAATTGAATAGACGATGGTGGGATTATCTTCGGGTGGATAATCGGGATCTTCGAAATCGTATTCCACTTTTCGTATCATCCCCAGTTTCTCCATCATACGCCATGACGGTTCGTTGCGCTCAGCTGTCATCGCATAGACGACAGGCGCACCGAAACGATCAAACGCTAAATCAAATGTGGCGCTTGCCGCTTCAAACGCATAACCCTTGCGCCAATAATCCTCACGCAGTGACCAGCCGATTTCAAAACTGCCCATGATCTTAGCGGGGGCCAGCGGATTATCGACAAGTCGCAAGCCACAATTGCCGATCACATCCCCGCTTTCCTTATGCTGCATCAGCATGAAGCTGAATCCGTGTTTAGCACGGCTTGCCGCCATATTGGCAAAGCTTGCCTCGATCTTGTGCAGTTCACGCGGCCCGCCCAGATGGTCCATGACGGCAGGCGTATTCATATATCTGGCCCAGATCGCCTGATCCCCGGGCGCTTCGGTGCGCAATATCATGCGCTGTGTTTCAAGAATAATTTCAGGCATTTAGGGTCCGGACACTAACAATCGCGCCGCATGTGCGGCATGATAGGTCAACACGCCGCTTGCCCCGGCCCGTTTGAATGCCATCAATGTTTCAAGCACCAGTGCATCGCGGTCCCCCGCACCTGCTGCTGCGGCTGCCTCGATCATCGCATATTCGCCTGACACCTGATACGCAAAAACAGGTATGTTGAACGTGTCACGCACCCGCGCCACCACATCGAGATAGGGCAGGCCGGGTTTGACCATCACGCTATCGGCACCTTCGGCGATGTCCATTGCCACCTCACGCATGGCTTCTGCGCCGTTGGCAGAGTCCATCTGGTAACTCTTCTTGTCCCCTTTCAACAAGCCGGATGATCCGACAGCATCGCGGAAGGGCCCGTAAAAGGCACTGGCATATTTTGCCGCATAGGACATGATCTGGACATTTGGAAAATCATTCATTTCAAGTGCGCGCCGGATCATACCGATGCGACCGTCCATCATATCGCTGGGTGCGATGATATCGGCACCTGCCCTTGCCTGATTAACTGCCTGATCGACGAGAACGGCAACGGTTTCGTCATTGAGCACATAGCCTGCATCATCAACCAGACCGTCTTGTCCGTGACTGGTATAGGGGTCAAGCGCAACGTCGGTCAGGATGCCGATCTTGTCCCCATGCGCCGATTTGATCGCCCGGATGGCGCGACACATCAGGTTGTCCGGATTAAGCGCCTCTTCTCCATCATCACTGCGCCGCTCTACCTGCGTATTGGGGAACAGGGCGAGACAGGGAATACCAAGCTCAATGGCTTCTTGCGCACGCGCAACGATTCCGTCCACCGACCAACGCGATACACCGGGCAAACTGCCAACCGGTACTTCAACGCCTTCGCCGTCGGTCACAAACAACGGCCAGATAAGATCGGCGGGCGAGAGCATATTTTCGCGCATCATGCTGCGGCTCCACGAAGTAGCACGGGTGCGGCGCAGACGGGTGTTTGGATAGGATGGGCTAATCATGATCATTGCTTAGCCGAGGGGAGGGCATGGCTCAATGGCGATGTTGAGCTAAAATCTGGGTCACCCCAGCCGGTCAATCTCACGTTTTGGGGCGCTGCCTGTGCTGCGTGTGCCTTGCATTTGTCCTAACGCCGATCCCGGCTTTACCGATTTCAGGCGGTTTAGTTTGGACCGGAAATTGGCGAGGTCAGCGCCCGATAATTGTGCGCGTTGCATGAATTTGACCGACATCGGGTCGATCGCTTTGCCACCGCGATAGAGCTCATAATGCAAATGCGGTCCTGTCGACAGGCCGGAGGAGCCGACATAGCCGATGATCTGTCCTTGCCGCACGCGCGCTCCGCCGCTGGTCGCAAAGCGGCTCATATGGCCGTATCCAGTGGCAAGGCCGCCGCCGTGATTGATCTGGACAAAGTTACCATAACCGCCTTTACGTCCGGCAAAAGCGACTACGCCGTCGCTCGTGGCATAAATGGGCGAACCATAAGCTGCGCCGAAATCTAGGCCGCTGTGCATTCTGACATAGCCTAGGATCGGGTGGCGGCGCATACCGAAAGTCGATGTAATTCGTCCGTTCGATGGCCGACCGATGGTACCACTTGTTTGGCCAACACCCGAAGCTTCAAACCACTGCGCGCTGTCGCCGCTTACCCATTTCAGCATTTGTAGCTTGGGTTTGCTGTCCCGGTCGATCCCGGCATACATAAGGTCGCCGACCTTTACTTCGCCCGTTGCTGCGCGTTTGTAATCGACGATAATGTCGAATTCATCACTTGGCCGGATTGCCGACAGGTTGGTTTGACCAGCGATGATTTTCAAGAAATTCTGGATGGCATCGGCAGGTGCGCCAGCGGCACGGGCACTGCGATACAGGCTGCTGCCAACGATCCCGCGAATACGAAGCGGAGTTGCATCCACGGATATGGGTTCGCGTTTTAGCCGCAGGCCACCACCCACGCGGGCAATCGCTAGATTAAGGTCAAAGCGTGCCCGGAAAGCGAGCAATTGCAGCGGGCGGGGGACATCACGCGCCGTCCGGCTGCCAAGAACGATCTCGACCGGAGTGCCCGGTGTAATCTCGCTAAGGGAGGCTACACCCGAAACCATTGACGCGACGTTTTCGGCATCGCTGCTGCCCACGCCAGCGCGTTGCAGAACACGGGCGAAGCTGTCCCCTCGGCCAAGTGTGGCGGTCAGTTCGATTGTCGGGCGTTCGGGGCTTGCACCAAGCGAAACAACGCTGTCACCGGCCGCCATGCGCCGCCCGCTATCGGCGCCAAAGGCAAGCGGCATTATCATCTGTGCCCGTGCCTCTTCAAATTCGGTTTGTGAAGGCAGCGACGATTGTGCCCCGTACAAAGGCCCGAAATCAGGGAGCAGGGCAAACGCAAAAACACTAAATGCCGCGAGTGTGCCGAGCCCACGGAACCAACGTACCGATCCGATATTCTCACCCAGATCGGGGACAAGATCCATGTGTGCCAATCGTTCACGCCAGTTGGGTTCGGATTTTTGACGCAAGGGGGTTGCTATGGCATCTACCAGTTTGATGCTGCCCGATCCTGAGCTTGCGAAAAGTTCCGCATTTTTGCTACCAAACACACCCAACCCCTGAATTCCACACCAGCCTGATTACTGTTATCGCACTGTGACGTCATATGGTTAATGTCAATTTAAGATGTCTGGCGATTAATGCTAGACGCGCTGAAATGTGTAAATTGACCGGCGAGTGTTGTGCAGCATGATACTTCCTATGTGCAATAAATAATAAAGCGCTTCAAACGGCTGCATTCTCCTATTAAGGCTGTCGCCATGATCTCGATACGTTTTGTTTCTTTTTATGCTTTTTTGTTTGTTGCGGCGTTGTCGCTGTCACTGTCTGTGGCGTCGTGTAAGCGGACCAATCAGGACAATGGCCGCATCGAAACCGCACGCGAATTTCCCAAGCCATATCGCCCGGTTTCTGAGGCAAGTGGCACCCAGTTTTCAACCGAAGCAGCCCGCGATGAAGCGGGTGAGGCCAAACTCGTTATGGACTGGGCAGGAATAGCACCGGGAACAACCGTTGCCGATCTGGGTGCAGGCGAAGGATATTATACCGTGCGCCTGGCAACACGTGTTGGCGAGAAGGGCCGCGTGCTGGCCCAGGATATTAACCGGGGCGCGCTGCAACGACTGGGGGAACGCGTCAGCCGCGACCGGCTTGATAATGTTGCGATCAAAGAAGGCGCGATTGATGATCCACGTCTGCCACCAAACAGCTTTGACCGCATTTTCATGGTGCATATGTATCATGAGGTTGAGGAACCATATGCGTTCCTTTGGAGGTTGCGGCCTGCGCTGGCTAAAGGGGGCGAGGTGATCGTTGTCGACCGCGATAAACCCACCAGCCAGCACGGTATCCCGCCAAAGCTGCTATTCTGCGAATTCGAAGCGGTGGGATATAAGCTTACCGGCTATTCCGAACAATTAAACGTCGGCGGCTATTTCGCCAGGTTTGAAGTCGACGACAAACGCCCGGCTCCCGGCGCGATAAAGACCTGTGCATCGACAAAATAGCTTTATACACAGTGCAGTTTTTGATAGGCAGCGGGTAGTTTTTTAAAAGACGCCGCCAATGCTCTCGGTCGCGTCCGCGCAATTTTCTATCGCGTGCCCGTTCGCTCAGGATGGTTTTGAAGTTATTACCGTAGCGCAAAACCAAGTCGCGTACCTCACGCGCATCTTTTGCAGCACGGTATTTGGGTTCAAAAATACGCCCAATATCCAACGTCTCCTTACAAAACGCTCCCTTATGTTTTAGTGTTCCTGAATCATCAGCTATGGCAATGCTGATTCACTAATTAATTAGCATATGCAGTGTGTTAATCCCGTGACAGCGCAGTGAGATATTGTGCCTTGATCGCAGAACACAGCCTTCGCACGTCTGAAAGGTTTCACAAGGTTACGACGTTATTCGCTTTTTTTGGGCAGGCGGTGAGGGCGACCGATTGAGGTTGCTGATTGCAGGCTTATGCAGCAATCGAGCGGTTGGCGATGTTATGTAAAGTAGCTTGGCAGGGGTAATCCTGCATTGTAAAGGAAACAGATGCCCTTACATTTCGGTTACTTGCAAGCCGCCAAGTTATGGTTTAGTTTTCAGTTAGGGGAACAGGGTGATGCGGTTACCGATGAATGAAGGCGGGCGAGCATTTGCCTTAACGGTAACGACTATTTTAGCTATTCAACTTGCCGCTTGCCGTGTACCTGCAAATGAGAGTTCTCGCTTTTCAATGATGTCGGCAACCGAGCAAATGCACAGCATCAAATGCAGTCGGGGACTTACGCGGATCGAGTTGGTAGGTGGCGTCGAAGACGGCTTTGCCACCACCACAGACGAACCTGCGCGTATCCGTCCAGCGCGATTGCCCAACGCATATCTGGATGCTGTCGCTAGAGCACAATCCGGCACGTTGCAGCTGCGCGATTATGACGAGGTGGGGCAGGACAAATTGCTGATCGACCATTTTGATGTGCCCCGCGATATCGTTTCGGGTGCGGTCATTGTCCGCCTGCGCACGACTGGCGGGTCGGTCAATGATGGTCTCAGGCTTGGCAATTTGGATGAGCGCGATTTTGCCGAGAGTTATGGCAGAGCCGAATCCTTTACTTACAATTTTAAGAAGGAATCGGAAAACACTAACACTTTGCAGCATGATCCGGTTGTGACTGTCCCATTCGAAGCGCTGATCCCCAACACGCGCGCGCAATTCAAAGGTAATTTTATCGAATATCTCAATCGCGCCGACCGGCCAGACATGATCGATTTCGAGGTTCAGGATGATACCGCTGTTGACGTCACTATCTTGGTCATGTGCCAAAAACCGCAAACTGAACGCGGCACTAGTTTTTCGGAATATCGCAGCAAGTTTATCGCACCCGATGTATCGTTCCTCTCCTGCTTTCTTGATAAGACGCAAGCGCCGTGCAATCCGTTTGAGGGGGATCAATTGTGCACTGCCGCCCTGCCAATGGCCTGCTATAAATCCGACAAGCGTGTGCCGGCTGGGCTCGATAAAGCTGGTTTGGGTGAAGGTTACAGTCCAGGCGGAGAGATTCGCGCATCGCCACCGGTCGCCGCTGGCAACTTCGCCACGCGCGTCGATGCCGACAAATATTGCAGCGCCCAGTTCGGAGAAGGCTGGCAGATATTGGAATACCATGTCGGCGCAGGAGGTGCGATTGCAACCTATAGCAATATCGCGCCAAAGTCTCGGTTATGGGTCGATGTCAGTGACCAGCGTTATGCCAATTGCTGGGACCGGAACATAGCGCGTTGAGCAGCACGCCGCCGGTCATTCGTGTCGCGATATTGGAGGACGACACGCCTGCGCGCAAATTTTATACAAGCCTGTTTGAGAAAGACCCCGGTTTCGAACTCGCCTTTGCTGCCGCCAATGTCGCCGAAGCGCATGCTGCGTTGCCGGGTGCAACGGTCGACGTTGCACTCGTCGACATCCGCCTGCCCGACGGCAATGGTCTGGAATTTATCGCGCCATTCGTTGCCAAAACCGGCGGCAAGGCGTTAATCCTGACCGTGCTTGGTGACCGCGCGAGTGTGATGCTCGCCTTTGAATTCGGGGCCAGCGGATATTTGCTCAAAGACACGCCGCCAGAGCAGATTTTGCGCGACATCCGCGCACTCATTCACGGCGGTTGCCCGATCAGCCCGCAAGCCGCGGCGCATTTATTGAGCCTTGTAGCACCGGCGCCTGCCTCTGGCCAGCCCGACAATATCCTGACCCCGCGTGAATGCGATGTGCTGACGATGTTTGCCAAGGGGCTGTCTTATCAGGATGCCGCCGCCGCGCTTGACCTGTCGGTTCACACCATTGGCGATCATGTAAAGCGCATTTACAGGAAAATGCAGGT
>JAYUPC010000058.1:0-15534 GCA_043760355.1 Sphingomonadales bacterium | reverse complement strand
TCCATAACACCGCGATGATAATCACCGGTGCACTCGTTGGATCATCGGGCGCTATCCTGTCTTATATCATGTGCAAGGCTATGAACCGCAGTTTCATCAGTGTAATCGCAGGTGGCTTTGGTGCTGCACCAGATGCATCAGGAGGAGCGGCGAAAACCGACCGTCCATGGAAGCGCGGCAGCGCAGAGGACGCAGCCTATATGATGGCGCAGGCAGAAAACATCATCATCGTACCAGGTTACGGCATGGCAGTGGCGCAGGCGCAACATGCCTTACGTGAAATGGCCGATGTTTTGAAACGCGAAGGCGTGAATGTGAAATACGCCATCCACCCGGTTGCGGGGCGGATGCCGGGGCACATGAACGTCCTGCTTGCCGAAGCCAATGTGCCCTATGACGAAGTGTTCGAGCTTGAAGATATCAACAGCGAATTTGCGCAAGCCGACGTTGCCTTTATCATCGGTGCGAACGATGTCGTCAATCCGGCGGCTAAAACAGACAAGTCGTCGCCAATCTATGGCATGCCGGTGTTTGATGTCGATAAAGCGAAAACTGTCTTCTTCATCAAGCGTTCCATGGGAGGGGTTGGCTATGCAGGCGTGGACAATGACGTATTCTACATGGACCAGACAATGATGCTCCTAGCGGATGCGAAGAAAATGGTCGAAGATATTGTAAAGGCACTGAATCACTAACCATTTATTATTCCCGTTCGTGTCGAGCGAAGTCGAGACACCTTTAAAGTATGTGATACATATTATTGGTATCTCGACTTCGCTCGATACGAACGGCTTTTGGTTCAACGGAAGTAGGTAACATAATGCGTAAACTTGGACTAATCGGTGGGATGAGCTGGTATTCCACGGCGCTATATTATGACCGGATCAACAAACAGGTACAGCGCCGGTCGAACAATGGCCTGTGTAGTGCGCCTTTGGTACTTGAAAATTTGAACTTCTGCGATTTAGCGAAGGCCAATACCGATCAGGATTGGGATTATGTTGCCGATACATTGATCGCATCAGCCAAGCGTTTGGAAACCGCAGGAGCCAGCGCCATCTTGATCTGTGCAAACTCGATGCACAAGGTGCATGACCGTGTCTCCGCCTCAGTTTCGGTGCCGGTCCTGCATATCGCCGATGCCGTTGGCGCAAAGATGAAGGCTGCTGGTGTAGAAAGCGCTGCCCTTATCGGCACGCGAAATGTTATGGCAGAAAACTGGTATCGCCAGCGGCTTGTAAAACACGGCGTCACTTTGATGCAGACTGAGCCAGATGACGTCGATGAACTTGACCGGATCATTTATGAAGAACTTATGCTGGGTAAGGTCAACCGGACATCCGAACGCACGCTGAAAACCTTCATCACCGAATGCGATCAACAAGGGATCAAGGCGATTGTTCTTGGTTGTACCGAACTTTCCATGATCGTTGATACAAAGGCCAATGTCCTGCCGATTTATGACAGTACCGAGATTCATGCCGATGCTGGCGTCGACTGGATTATGGGCGATGTGCCTTAGGTGAGAGGGCGTCGATAACCAAATAGGTTCTAAAACCGATTTTAAGCGCCGTGAGGGGCATGGGATCAGGGCGCGTGCCGCCTTACCAACCGAAGGCATCAAAACCTTCTCAGATCGGCTCTAAGGACGCCTCCTGAGAGTAATGCCAGAATTCTGCGGCTTTGAGTGCTATCGGCTTTATTTCTCGCTTGGCAATGCGGCGCGCATGGGGCATTCTTTGCCAATTGGGAGAGTACGGGAATGAAAATAGCGTCATTAGTTACAGCCGCTTTGTTGGCGAGCACGGCCCCTGCAGTCTATGCCAAAACAATTCAGGTCATGGCAGGCGTCAATGCGCAGGAAAAGCTGCAAGAGGCCCTGATTACCGCCGAACCAGGTGACGTTGTGCAACTTGGCGAGGGCAAATTTGTTTTGACCGACGGGCTCTCGCTCGATGTCAACAAAGTTACCGTTAAGGGTGCGGGCTCACAATCTACTATACTCGATTTCACAGGCCAACAAGGTGCAGGCGAGGGGCTGCTTGTCACATCAGACGATGTAGTGCTGCGTGATTTCGCGGTTGAAAACAGCAAGGGAGACGGCATCAAATCCAAGGGTGCTGACCGGATCGTTTATCATAATTTGCGCGTTGAATGGACTGGTGGTCCTAAGGAAACTAACGGGGCATACGGTATCTATCCTGTCGATAGCTCGGATGTCCTGATCGATAGCGTCATTGCGCGCGGTGCTTCGGATGCGGGTATCTATGTCGGTCAATCGCGCAACATTATCGTTCGCAATTCTGTTGCGATGGAAAATGTCGCCGGGATTGAAATTGAAAACAGCTATAATGCCGATGTCCACGACAATGTCGCTACTCATAATACGGGGGGCATATTGGTGTTTGACCTGCCGAACCTGCCGCAAATGGGCGGACATAATGTCCGTATCTTCGAAAATGTCATCGTGGACAATATGACACCGAATTTCGCACCCAAGGGCAATATCGTTGCCAATGTACCAACCGGAACCGGCGTGATGGTTATGGCCAACCGCAATATCGAGGTATTTGATAATGTTATTGGCGAAAATGGAACGACGAATGTGATGATCGTCGGCTACCGCTTTCCACATAATGACAAGACTTATAATCCATTGCCCTCCAACGTCGCAGTTTGGGATAACCAGCATATGCGGGCTGGATGGGATCCCAAATTTCGCGGCGGTAAAGAGATTGCCGCAGCAATGGGCGGAAGCTTTCCGTCGATTTTCTGGGACGGGGCAGGGGGCGCAGTAAGTGCTCCGGTCATCGCTGATAATGTATTGGCTTTGTCGTTAGGGCTATCTGATTTGGCCGCGGATCCTGGTACCGCAAAGCCGGCACCAATGGCACGCGGTGTTAAGCCTGCGAATACGCTGCCAGCAATCAAGCTGCCTGATACTATGGAAGCTGCCGTCAAGTAATGCGCTTATTATTGACAGCTCTGGCATTATTAGGTGCTGCGGCGTCATTATCGGCTGCACGCACGGGGCATGTATCGCAGGATGCGATTTTGTCGAACACAGCCCCGGCAACGCTCTCGGCATTCGGTTTCTTTGACGGTGATGCAGCTCATCCTTCAGCCGAGCTGATATCCTATAAACTGGGTACGCCGCTTTTTTCGGATTATTCGGAAAAGCAGCGGTTCATTTATCTGCCGCAAACCGGCGTGTTGAAGGCGGGGGAAGGCGATGGACGGCTGGACTTCCCTGTAGGTTCGGCGATAATCAAAAGCTTTGGCTATCCAAGCGAAACCGGCGCGTTGAATGTGATTGAAACCCGAGTATTGTTGCGCAAGGAAGCAGGTTGGGTTGCGCTGCCCTATATATGGCGCGCCGACGGCAAAGATGCCGATCTGCGTGTTGGCGGGGCGCGGATAGCGGTCCATTTCAAATCACCCGCAGGCGCAATAAAGGATATCAACTACGGCGTTCCGAACAAAAACCAATGCAAGCAATGCCATTCAACAAATGGTGAAATCATGCCCATAGGGCCAAGGCTCGGCAATATGGCTTTCCCAAACAAAACCGATGAAAAGCACTTGTTCGCGCGCCTTGCTGAACCAAATATACCAGTTATGAAATGGGCGAAATGGGATGACCCTAAGTCAGGCTCGCTCAACCAGCGTGCGACAAGTTACCTTCGTATCAACTGCGGCCATTGTCATAGCCCCGCAGGTTCGGCGAGTAATTCAGGCTTGTTCTTTGACGGCAAGGATTACGGCCCGGCCAATGCGGGTATCAATAAACGTCCTGTTGCTGCTGGGCGGGGCAGTGGAAATATGGATTTCGTGATTGCGCCGGGGCATCCTGAACAATCGATCCTGATCTTCCGTTTGAAGAGCCTGGATCCCGGCATCTCCATGCCCGAACTCGGACGTACGACGGCACATGATGAAGGGGTTAAATTGCTCGAGGAATGGATCGCGTCGATGAAGGTAGATAAGACTTAGTGTCGCATCCCGTGCTTCATTTCGTAACGTGAACCGCTCCACTGCCCAAAAAAGCCGATGACCGCAGGATGGTTTACAGGACCTGCTGCGGTGTCTGGCAACAAATTTTGCTGGCTTACATATGCGATATAGCTGTTTTCGGAATTTTCGGCGAAAAGGTGATAAAATGGCTGATCTTTTGCCGGACGCACAGCTTCCGGGATGGATTCGTACCACTCTTCGCTATTGGCAAATACCGGATCAATATCAAACACGACGCCGCGGAAATCAAAGATACGGTGCCGAACTACATCGCCGATATTGTAACGTGCTTCGGCTGTTTCAGGGGGAAGTGGATTCTCGCTCATTCCCGCTATATCGGATGTCTTGGCAATCAAATCAACCTTGTGGCTTGGCAAAGCGAAAAACATGCGGTAATGGCCGCGTTCTCGCAAGTAGGCAGGCTTCTTATGTGGCCTCGACCAATGCCCGTTTGATCTTGCGGAGAGATGGCTGAGTGGTCGAAAGCACCGCACTCGAAATGCGGCGTGCCCGTGAGGGTACCTAGGGTTCGAATCCCTATCTCTCCGCCAGCAATTATTCAGCTCAAATTGTGTAACATGGCTTAAATCGAGCTATTTACTGCGCATATTATATTGCTTAAGACCCTGCTTGACGTTAGCGAAGTATAAATTCAAAGCATCAAAATTCTGGTTTAGTCCAAATTATTGTAATGTGGGCAATCGCTAGTTTGAAATTCTAATTTTTACAGGACTTTTTATGCCATCGGCAACAATGCAAACAGAATTTGATCCACGTGCATCTTTTGGTCAATCGAACAGCCTTGGTGGTGCAGGCGACGAATCGATATCGCCTCCTTTGCTTTTGCAATACTGGCAGATTATAGTCAGATGGCGTTGGATTATTGCAGGTATTATTACGGCAGCGCTACTGACCGGCCTTGTCGCAACATTGCTGATGACCCCGCAATATTCTTCAAAAACACGGATCGAAATCAGCCGTGAGCAAAAGAATGTGACTAAGGTTGAAGGTCTTGAAAACGGAGAAAGCAACCGCGATATTGAGTTTTATCAAACCCAGTACTCTCTGTTAGGAGCACGGTCTTTGGCTGAACGTGTTTCCAAACAGCTCAAGCTATCTGGCAATGATGCTTTTTTTGCAGCGCATGGAGTTTCTCCGGCAGATAAAGGCAGCTTTTTCTCAAAATCAGGAGCGGCGCTTAGTAATACAGACCGTGAAAAGCGGGAAAAGCTTGCCGCTGATGTCTTGCTAGACCATATCAGCATTTCGCCAATCCGCGGTTCAAGCCTGATTGATGTGACGTACACATGCAGCGACAAGAATCTTGCAACATCAATAGTCAATACATGGACTGCACAATTTATCGCATCCAGCATGGACCGCCGGTTTGCTTCAACTTCGGATGCCCGGACATTTCTCGAAAACCGCCTTACTGAGTTGCGTTCGAAGCTTGAGCAGTCAGAGCGTGATCTTGTAAATTATGCAACCGTAAATGGCATTGTGACACTTAGCAAAAGCCAGGGAGCAGATGGCAAAACGCAATCTGAAAAAACTCTAGCTTCCAGAGATTTGGAAGTTATCAATGAAGAACTTGCTAAGGCAACCGCAGACCGTATTTTAGCGCAAAGCCGCATACAGCAAGGGAATGGCCGTGGTGCCAATTCAGAAGCGCTGGGCAACCTAGCTATTTCTTCACTTAGACAGAAGCGTGCAGAGATTGGTGCTGAATACGCAAAGTTAATGGTGCAATTTGAACCCGGTTATCCCGCCGCAAAGGCGCTGTCCGAACAGATGCAAGCATTGGACCGCAGTATCTCTATAGAAGAAAATCGCGTATCTAGCAGTAGAAGTTCTGAATATCGTGAGGCTCTATCTCGTGAGCAACAACTCTCTGTTCAGGTAGGTGCGCTGCGTAAAAAGTTTGATGTTCAACAAGGTGATAGCATTCAATATAATATTTATCAGCGCGAGGCGGATACAAATAGACAGCTTTATGATGCTTTGTTACAGCGTTACAAGGAAATTGGCGTTGCAGGGATTGGCGCGAACAACGTTGCAATCGTCGATCCTGCTAAAGTTCCTGACAAACCATCAGGGCCAAAGCTTTTTATCAATCTGTTACTCGCGCTTCTCGGGGGTATCGGATTATCTGGATTAGTAGCGCTAGCGCTTGAGCAAATCGATGAAGGTTTGCGCGAACCAGGGCAAGTAAGTAGGCAATTACAAGTACCTCTGCTTGGCAGCGTTCCTGACGTCGAAGACGGCGATAGCTTGGAGATGCTGAAGGATGCAAAGTCTGCGATCTCCGAAGCATATCTCAGTATTAGATCGAATTTGGCGTTTTCTACCGATCACGGCATTCCAAAATCATTCATGGTTACGAGTACGCGACCAGCCGAAGGTAAGAGCACAACCAGCTTTGCGTTGGCCGCTGTTCTGGGACGTACAGGCAAGCGCGTTATTTTGATCGATGCTGATATGCGTTCGCCATCTGTGCACGGCTTTACGGGTACGGAAAATAAAGACGGTCTTAGCAACTATCTTTCAGGCAATAATGATTGGAAGGCGCTGATTTCTGCATCACCTATCAAGGGAATGCACCTCATGACCTCTGGACCAATGCCGCCAAGTGCTGGTGAATTGCTGAGCAGCGACCGAATTGTGTCATTAATTCAACAGCTTGGCGAACATTTCGATCACATTGTCATCGACTCTCCGCCCATACTTGGACTAGCCGATGCGCCGTTATTGTCTCGCGCAGTTGAAGGATGTGTTTTTGTTGTAGAGGCGGAGGGTGTCGCACTTCGCGGTGTGAAAGCTTCATTGTCCAGACTACAATCGGTAAACGCGCATATTTTTGGCGCAGTACTGACCAAACTTAAACATCGCCAATCAGGCTATGGTTATGGTTATGGTTATGGTTATGGATACGGCAAGGACCAAATGTCTGATGCCAAGAACTAAATTTTCGATATCACCGTTAAACCCAAAGCGGATTATGTTCGCCATAGCCTTAATTATTGGCGGTATATTTTTATCGTGGCAGAGTATATTGATTGTCGTCACAGCAATAGCAGATCAATCCAACCCGGATCTTGCACTAAAGATCGCTCCTGATAACTCATTGGCATTATCGTCAAAGGGCGACCTTATATGGACGACTAATCCTGAAAAAGCAGGCGATCCATTAATTGCAGATTTGGGCCGCCGGGCATTGCGAGCCCAGTCGTTAAATGCCCCTGCGCTGCGACTGTTGGCGGTCCATTTTCAAATGAAGGGTGATACAAAAAAGGCAGATGAGCTGATTGTTTTAGCGACTAGAGTTACCCGTCGAGATACATTGTCTCAATTATGGCTTGCTCAACAGGCATCCGAACGCGGTGATCCAAAAGCGGTAATGTATCATTATAATATTGCCATGCGTACAAATGGGAATGTACGCAGTTTCTTGATTCCCCAAATCGCTAAGCTCCTAGAAGACCAAAATTATCAGCCTGCTTTTGCGCCTTATCTATCACAAGGTTCATTGTGGTTGCCGGAATTTTTGAATTTTACAATCTGGAATAGCGACCATTATCCAGCGCTTGCAAACGTAATTTTGGCTTCGCGGGGGATGTCTGCAAATGACATACAATATCGCTCGTACGAAACACAAATTATTGGTCAGTTGATAGCCAAACAGCAATACCCTCTGGCGCAACGCTTTTACCTAAACCTAAAAGGCGCAACACCAAAAGCTTTCAAAACCATTGCGCTCGACGCAGAAACAATCGACCCAAAGTTTGCACCCATCAATTGGCGTCTTGACACCGGATCAGGCGTGAGCGCTAACGCTATAAAGCGAAATGGTCGGTTCGAAATTGTTGCAACTGCAAGTGCTGCTAATTCAGGAATAGTCGCTCAGAAAATGTTATTTCTAGACGCAGGAGATTACACGTTGGCACAACAAGCAAATGTTCATAGCTTAGGTAAAGGCGCTTCTGCAGACTGGATAATTAGATGTATATATGCAGGTAGCTCCAGCATAATTTTACAAGAACAAATAACAAAAAAAATGAATGTAAAAATTTCATCTTTCAATTTTCAAATACCGGAAGGTTGTAATTATCAATCGATTGAACTCGCGCTCAATGGAGGTGACAATCTTGAAGGAGTTGATCTGTCCCTGTCACGGTTAATCTTGTCTCCATCAGGGCTATGACGTAACCCCCAACTTTCATCCAGTTGCGATTGGAGTCTCGGCGTTGTTGATAATGTTGGCAGGTGAAGCAGCCCTTGCTTTTTCAGTTCAGCGGCGAACGCTGCCGGGGTGGTATTGGACTTGTAACGGTTTTGCGCCGGTCGCCTATCTAATTACGCCACCTTGGCCTCGAATGCGAGCGGGCTGATGCCGCCCAGATATGAATGGCGGCGGCGGGTGTTGTAGAACCCATTGATGTATTGGAAGATCGCAGTCTCAACCTGCCGCCGGGTTTGCCATTTTTGCCGCCAGATCAGCTCTGCCTTCAGCGATTTGAAGAATGTCTCGACGGACGCATTATCATAGCAATTACCTTTGCCACTCATCGATGGACGCAGGCCATAGGCCTGCAGCTTCTTCTGATAGTCATAAGAGCAATATTGGCTGCCTCGATCAGAGTGGAACAGGCAGCCCGGCGGCGGGTTGCGGAGACGTACCGCCATATCCAGCGCCCGGATTGCCAGGTCCTTCTTCATCCTGTCGCTGGCCGCCCAGCCCACAACGCGACGGCTGTGCAGATCGAGAATGACAGCGAGATAGAGCCAGCCCTCCGATGTCCAGACATAGGTGATGTCACCGGCCCATTTGCGGTTGGGCGCGTCAGCAACAAAATCGCCATCCAGCCAGTTGGCGGCAACGCCAAGACGGTGGTTGCTGTCTGTCGTGACCTTATGCTTACGGGTGCGAACCGGCTTGATCCCGTTGATCCTCATCAGCCGACCAACACGGCGCTCGCCAACATCGAGCCCTGCCTCTTTGAGCTCCATCGTCATCCTCGGTCTGCCATAGCTGCCCAGGCTCAGGCGATACTGCTCCCGAATATGGGCCAGCACAGCCATGTCCGTTCGTGCCCGCTGGCTGATCGGGCGGGATCGCCAACAGCGATAACCGCGTTCGCTGACGCGCATCACGCGGCACAGTGTTGCTATGCGCCATTGGTGCCGCCATGCATCGATAAACGCGAACCTCATGACCGTTCCTTGGCGAAGAACTGCGTGGCCTTTTTTAGGATGTCCCTCTCCTCCTTCAGGATACGGTTCTCCAGGCGCAAACGTTCGTTCTCCAAAGCGAGGTCGGCTTGCGGTGCCGACACCAGGTCAGCAGGGCGATAGTCTGCCAACCACTTCCCCAGCGTCGACTTCCCAACCCCCAAATCCCCAGCAACCCGCGCGCGGGGTAACCCACTGGTCAGCGCGATCCGTACCGCTTCATGCTTGAACTCTTCACTATGCTTGATCATCTCGTCGGTCTCCTTGTATGAGTGTTTAACTCTCAAGTGACCGGCGCAAAACCGTTACAAGTCCAGTTCGCTGCGCGTCTGGTGCCGGGTGGCGGCCTGCGCGGCTTCGGTGCGCACCATGACAGCGCGTTCGATCGCCACCGTAGCTTCGACCACGGCGTCGTTGCAGCGATCGGTTCGTCGCGCATTACAATCAAGCCACAGCTTTGACTGCCCACAAACGGGATTGCCCGCAAACATGGCGCGCGCTTCGCCAAGGATCGCGTGTTGAAAGTGCAGCTGGTCCGTAGCGGCCTGATGCGCTTCGATGGCGGCATCATGCGCGCGCCGCGCATCCTCAATCGCCCGTGCAAGGCGCAAGCCGCGGACATGCGCGACGCGCGTCAGGCGGACGATGCCATGCTTGTCGCTTCCCGGCCTATCGCCCATCTTCGCCACCAAAGGCCCGAAGGCGCGCGATGCCGTGGCTGAGCGGGGTGTGGTCGTCATTACTCTGGCGCAGAAAGGCGTTGATTGCGTCGCGACTTTCAATTGCGCGATCGGCGAGCAGGTCGCGGCCGGGCTCATATTCGCCCATCTGGATCAACAGGTCGATCTCATCGAGCTTTGCCAGCATCGACCGCAGGCCCTCGGCCGCTTGTTGCTGCGGGCGCGCCGCAAGTTTTGGAAAAAGCCTTGAAAGGCTGCCGAGCACATCAATGGCGGGGTAGTGCCCCCGTGCGGCAAGCTTGCGCGACAGATGAATATGCCCGTCGAGCAACGAGCGCACTTCCTCGCCGATCGGGTCGCCATCCTCATCTTCCAGAAGGACGGTGTAGATGCCCGTGATCGCGCCGATGGCCGAAGACCCCGCCCGTTCGAACAAGCGTGGGAGCTCGGCAAAGACCGATGGCGGAAAGCCGCGTCGCACCGCTGGTTCGCCTGCGGCCAACCCAATTTCACGCAGGGCTCGGGCAAACCGGGTGACGCTGTCCATCAGCAGCAGGACATGCCGGCCATCGTCACGCAATCCTTCGGCAATGGCAGTCGCAACATGCGCCGCGCGCACGCGCTCCATCGCCGGACGGTCCGACGTCGCGACGATAACCACCGAACGCGCCAGCCCTTCCGAACCCAAAGTATCCTCGACGAACTCGCGCACTTCGCGGCCGCGCTCGCCGATCATTGCAATCACGATGGCGTCGGCTTTGGCGTGCCGCGCAAGATTGGCGAGCAGCGTGCTTTTGCCGCCGCCGGCGCTTGCGAAAATGCCCATGCGCTGGCCGATCCCGATCGTCATCAGCCCATCGATCGCGCGGATACCCGTTTCCATGAGGGTGTCGACCAGCGCGCGTTCCATCGGGTTTGGCGCATCGCCGTGGATCGCTCGGTCGGGCGTGCGGCGGACCGGCCCCTGCGTGTCCAGCGGCTGGAGACGCGCATCAAGGACGCGACCGAGCAGATGCAGGCCATAGGGCGTGCGGTCCTCGCCGCTGCGCAAAACGACCTCGCTGGCCAGCGAAAGCCCGCGCATATCGCCAAGCGGGGTCAGGATCGCATCGCCATCGGACAGGCCGACAACTTCGGCCCATAACCGAAAATCGGTTTCAGGATCCACAATTTCGCAGTTTTCGCCGATCCGCGCGCGGATGCCGGTCACCCGAAGCGTGGTGCCAAGTGCACCCACGATCCGTCCGCGCTGTTCGAACATCGGTGCGCCGTCGAGCGCACGGATCAGCGCGAGGCCATCGGCACGCATCACACGCCCCATCGCGCGGCAAGCGCATCGAACTGAACCGAAAGGCTTGCGACAATCTGACCCTGTGCCGCGCGAATGCGGCAATCGGTGGGGCCAAATTCGGCATTCGCCCTCACGACGACATGGCGGTTTCCGGCGAGATGGGCGGCAAGGGCATCGATAAGCTCGGGCGCCACTTCGACCGCGATCGGCTTTTCGCCGTCAAGCCGCACGATGGTGCGGTCGATGATCCGTTGCATGACGTCGGTGTCGTCCAGCGAGCCAACGATTGCGCGCGCGGCGGCAAAGGCCGCTTCGGCAATGTCGGCCCGGCGTGTCTCGGCGTGCGCTTCAATCGCTTGTGCGATGTCGGCCAGACCGCTCGTCAGCGTCTGACGCGCAGTGTCGCGGCCCTCTGCCAGTCCCTCCATCCGCGCGGCATCGCGTGCCTCGGCCGCCGCACTTTGTGCCCGTTCGTTCAGGGCTGCCGCTTCCTTCAACAGCGTCAGCGCGTCGGCAAATGCCACCCGATCGCGCCGTTTGATAACGGCACGGTCGCTGCTCAACAGCAGGCTGTCACTGTCGCAGGCCAGGTGAAAACTCACAAGCCAAGGACCATGTCGACCGCGCGTTCGGCGGTGTTGTGCGCCTGAGCATCGCCCTGCGCGTTGGCAAAGCGCTCGGCCAGCAGGGTCGGCAGCCCGCGCTGCATCACGTCCCACCCTTCGCCAACAATCTGGTCGGGGCGGGGCAGCAGGGCATGATCCGCACCATCGTCCAGCGGGGTTCCGGCACAAACCGCATCAAGCAGATCCTCTCCGACAGCCGCAGCCAGCAGCGAAAGGCGCGGCCCCGACAGCTCGCGCATGATCGCGGCATGGTGCCGGATTACACCGACCGCCTGCGCAACTCGGTGCTGCTGCGCATCGGACAGGAGCATCCAGCGCGGTACGGCCGCCATGTCGGCAAAGTCAGGGCCCTTTACTGCCGCCGATGCGCGCGCGAAGCGCGCACCACGCGTGTCGGTGATGGAAAGCGCGGCAAGTTGCGCGGCACGGCGGGCGGTCCGGGTCATTGTCATTTGGGCGTGATCGTAACGGGCACGCCGGATTTGCGCCGGGACCGGATCAGCGCGCGGCCGGCAAAGAGGAGCAAGCCCGCTGCCGCCAGTCCGGCAAAGATACGACCCAATGTGCTGAGGTCGATGCTGTTCGCGGCGGGCGCGACCACCGGCAGGCTTTACCGGGGAACCATTTTTTGGCTTTAAAATATTGAATTATAATATTTATTATTGAATATTTTGTCGATTGACCCACATTCTATCCCACATTTGCATTTTCTTCGCTTTTCGCTTGAGCGGCAAATTTTTTTCGAAAATCGGTGTCGCAAACGGCGTCAGCGATCAGCGCTCATTCGATGACTGCCGAACTTTTAAATACTTCAAAGGCACAGGCCATGTAAGGTAGCATGCATCGACGACGACAATGCGTGCATGATCATTTCGACAAGATTTATCTGATCATTACAACCGCACTTATGCAAAACTAACGCTTAATCGACGGGTCTTGGGTTCGAACCCCTCAGCGTCTACAATTCTTTTTCTGTTTATCATTGACATAATAGCCGACTATCATTCGAAATGTGTCGAACATGCAATTAAAACGGCGTACGGTCAAGTGTGTTGGCAGGTTCGCACCTATAACGGTCCATTATCGGGCAATATCGCGTCGCATTGACAATTAGACAATGAAGACACTCCGAAGGTTGGCGGGCGCAATCGCAGGAACCGCGGGCAATTGGACCTGCACCGCAATAGTTTCGCCCCCGCCCCATGTCTTCATTCGTTCCTGATCGACGGGATCGAAAGAGGACTCGATTTTAATTAGCAAGATACTGAAAAGATATAGTAAAATTCCATCATTTGTTCTGGCCCCAAGAAAAGCTCCAAAAGGACTGGCCATGGAAGGATTGACGTGCACCCCAACTTGTTACCAGTCAGAGATAGAGTCCTCTTGTTTAATGCTTGATCATTGCAGGGATGACAAGCTCTATCAGGGCATGTCCCGATAGAGCTTGTTTTGCGGCTTCGGCTGGGGTGCGCCCGCCCAGTTTAGAGTGGGGCCATACGGTATTGTAATCGTTCCGCCATGCCGCCAGCACCGCGCGAACCTGAGCCATTGATGTGAACAGCGTCTCGTTGAGGCATTCGTCACGCAAGCGACCATTGAAGCTTTCCATGAACGCATTCTGGGTTGGCTTGCCTGGCGCAGTATAGTGTCATTTAACCCGCCGATCCTTCGACCATTTCAGGATCGCCATACTGGTCAGCTCGGTTCCATTGTCGCTGACCACCATGATCGGTTGGCCATGCGATCAAGGATCGCAATATCCAGCTCCCGCCCGACACGAGCTCCCGACTGTAACGTATCCGCAACCAGTGCTACACATTCCCAGCTATAGTCGTCGATCACGCACAGGATACGGAACCGGCGACCACAGACGAAAGCATCAGATACGAAATCGAGCGACGAGCGCTGGTTTGGCCTTAGCGGTAAGGTCATCGGCGCACGTGTTCCCAGTACGCGTTTGCGTCCACCCCTACGGCGCACTCTCAAGCCTTCCTCGCGATAATGCGTAGCAGCTTCTTATGATTGGGTGTGATGCCTTCGCGGGCCAGAAGATATCCCAGGCGGCGATAGCCGAACCGGCGGCGCTCGCGGGCAAGATCGCGCAAGCGCTCGCGCAGGGCACCGTCATCAGGCCGCTGTGACGCGTAGCTGTTTACCCGCCGTGATACCCCGATGATGCTGCAAGCCTGTCGCTCGCTCAAGCCGAACACAGCCTGAGCATGTGCCACCGCCTCTCGCTTTGCGCTGGGCGTCACCACTTTTCGCCGTGATGTCTTTCAACACCGCTGTTTCCAGCATCGCCTCGGCGAGCAGCTTCTTCAGCTTGGAGTTCTCATCCTCCAGCGACCGAAGCCGCTTGGCCACGGACACTTCAAGACCGCCATACTTGGACTTCCATTTGTAAAATGTCGCAGGACTGATCCCATGACAGCGGCATACCTCCGCCATCGGCATCCCAACCTCCTGCTCCTTCAATATCGCGATGATCTGCTAATCGCTGAACCTGCTGCGCTTCATTCGTCCGTCACCTTGGAAACGGACTCTACTCATTTCTGGCTACATTTCAGGGGGCACGTCACGGTTCTTCTAACTTGACGGAAGCCAAGAGTATGGTACGAGCAGAGATAATGCGAGTGCCAGGTCTTATTCGACACGATTTATTGATGCTATGGCGCGAATGGCAGAGCTTGCTACAAAGTGTTTCCGACACAGTTGTAGCCATCTTTGTTTTCCCCTTTCTCTCATTGATAGGGATTAGTTTCCTACAAAACTCTCTTGAAAAACTGTTAGAAATGCCAGCAGTTGTTACTGCCTTTGCAGGTTTTGCAGTTTTTAATGCTACTGGAAGTGCAATAGAAGCTAGGCTAGCATGGCACCGAGATAACTCGGTAATGGCAAGTAAGGCTTTTCAAAGATCCGCTCTATTTTATCAAATAATATTTTTTGTTCCGGCTATCTGGCTTCTATTATGGGCATCGATTTACTTTATTTCCCATCGAGCCTTCGTAAATTTCTTTTGTTTTGTAATTGGAGGCTGTCTTGGGGTTCTTTTAAAAAGAATGTTGCCTTGGGTGGCTAACATGATAGGGCGCGTAAAATGGGGCGGGTACCGGATATCCGGACTTAACTACATTAATTCAGTTTATTCAAGTCATCGAATACGAATATTGCATCAAGTGATAAAGGAGGCCTCTTTCAATACAATTCCTCCTGTCCCATTCGCACTATTGATCACATTTCTTGGTCTCTTGATCGGTGCTACATATGGAGTGATGGCTGTATCGGATATGGCTGATGCTACATCAGTTGCGTTTATAGCTATTACATCGTTTCCTGTCATCTTTCGAATAGCTGTGCAACAACACTCCCTGTTCCCATTTCTTCGCGTATTAGGGATACATCCGCTTCGGATTGCTTTGTCACAAATAATGTTGATGACAATTTTCATTACTGCACTATGCACGTCTGCTTTCTATTTTTCAGGTATGGAATATGTGGTTTTCTTGGTAGGCATAAGTTTTTATACTGTTTTTTCTTGGCTGGTTTCATTTCGATCATATCATATGGCAACAAAGTCGAAGACAGCTGCTAGTATTGCATTGCAGTTAGATTTCGCAGCGTTACTTATTGTAGGCTGGATATTTTTACCCGCGTTAGCATTTTTTGTCGTCTACCGTGCCTACGCGCTTGAGGC
>JAYUPC010000057.1:0-15534 GCA_043760355.1 Sphingomonadales bacterium | reverse complement strand
AAATCCAAGGAGATTGGTCTGTATAGAAATAGCCGATCAATCCAAGGATGCCGGCAATCAAGCCAAAATTAATAATGTGACGCCCAGGCAACATAATCGGTGTGCCCGACATATTACCATTGAGTTTCAGAAACGCGATGACCGAGCCGGAGAAGGTAATCGCGCCGATGGCAACCCCAAGTCCCATCTCGATACGACTCGGTGGATGGATGATGCCATCCGCGCCTGCGATACCCAGCACTTGCGGGGCAAGAAAGCCCGATGCTGCGACCAATACAGCCGCCAAACCGACGAGCGAGTGAAACGCCGCGACAAGCTGTGGCATATCCGTCATCGCAATTCTGCGCGCGGTGACAAGACCAATGGCCGCACCGATACTGATCGCGATTACGATTTCAAATAGGCTGGCAACATGGATCAGTGACAGGGTTGTGGCGACCGCGATCAGCATGCCGATCATGCCAAAGCGATTGCCACGTTGGCTAGACGCAGGCGAAGAGAGACCGCGTAGAGCAAGAATAAAACAAACCCCGGCAATCAAATAGGCAAGGCCAACCCAAATAGGCTGTGGTCCGACTTCGGGCATATTAGCGATCCTTCTTCTTATACATCGCCAGCATCCGCGCCGTTACCGCAAAGCCCCCGAAAATGTTAATACTTGCAAACACAATGGCAATCAGCCCAAGCCACTTCGCCATATCGCCCATCCCATACATAATCGGCGAAGCCGAAATCAGCGCGCCAACAATGATAACAGAGGAGATTGCATTGGTCACCGCCATAAGCGGCGTGTGGAGAGCGGGGGTGACAGACCAGACGACGTAGTAGCCCACAAAACAGGCCATAACGAAGATGGAGAGAATTGAGATGAAATCCATTTATTTTCCTACATTGTTCAATTTGGTCAATTCGGTATCGACCATATCTTCGATTGCATCCAGAGCATGTGCCGCTTCCCAGACCAGTATGGGATCGACACGGTGATATTCGTGCGACACGATGTTGCGAAATGCAATCATGTCGGGCCATGGTAAATGAGGGTATTGTGTTTTTAATTCATCGGAAAGTTTATTAGTATTTTCACCGATGATCGAAAGCCGGAATGCCGTAAGTGCATGCTCATCACGGTCCGCTACAAAACCCTCCAATTCAGCTTCCCCGATACGACGCCGAATATCCTCAATCGCTTCTGCGACTAGACTAAGGTAAAGGCCGTCTCGCTGAATTGGCATCAGCCAAACACCATTATTTTCTCTGCCTCGACACAACTCCTAATCCAAGGATGCAGCGACCTGCGTGGAATAAAATCTACCTTGGCGTGCAATATCTCGCTTAACTGCCGACTGATCCGCGCTTGATCGAACAGGCTGAAATGGGAACCTGGTTCTATATCGAAAATGAGATCGACATCGGATTGATTATTATTACTCTCTCTCGCCACTGATCCGAACAAATAAAGCGCGCACACCCCGTCTTTCCGTAATTGCGGCTCAATCGATTTAAGGCGGTTAAGCGTGGATTGTATAGTCATTGGAGTTGCTCTAATTTAGACGTATCTTGCGGAGCAAGCATATTTGTTGGAGCAAAACGCTTCTCAAGCTCTATAAGTGATTTTTCGTATCTCGTATTCCAGTAAATAGCGGTCTTCAAAGTTGGGCAATCAATCCCGAAAGTGAGCCATTCTTCCTTCTCAGCCACAGCAAACTGACCATATTTATCGACTAATTTGTTCCGTAATAAATTGAACCTTACCCCAAATTTTTCGTTTCTTTTTGCATGATTTTCATTCTCAAGTCTCATGGCTTCTTTGTGACGCCTAGCTCGACAATATGCCGCCTCAGCCGAGTTGTAGCTAGAATGAGCCAAGGCTTCAAAAAGCTTTACGTCACCTCCAATCAAATAGTCTTTACCATCAGCAACCAAAGGCCATTCAGCATTTGCTTTGCTTGCAAAAAACAATAAGAAAACGACAAAAATCCTCACTCTAACAACCTCTCGCTGACAACTTTCCCACCCTGTGTCAGCCTAATCGCATCGCCGATCTCTTGATCCAATACCGGCCGGCCAGTTTCCTTGTCCCAAAAGGCATTGAGGAAATTAAACAAATTCCGCGCATACAGCGCCGAAGCATCCGTAGCCAGATGTGCGGGCGTATTGGAATAGCCCATGATCTTTACACCGTGCTTAACGACGATCTGGTCAGGCACAGAACCCTCCACATTTCCGCCCTGAGCCACTGCCAAGTCAAAAATCACTGAGCCCGGCTTCATCGTTGCAATCTGCGCATCGCTAATCAGTCTTGGCGCTGCGCGTCCGGGGATCAGCGCGGTTGTGATAACGATATCCTGCTTGGCAATATGCGACGAAACCAATTCAGCTTGCGCGGCCTTGTACTCATCGGACATCTCGGTAGCATAGCCCCCTGTCCCTTCGCCCTCTATGCCAGCAACATTCTCAACGAACACCGCCTTGGCGCCAAGTGATTCGATTTGTTCCTTGGTCGCACTGCGCACATCGGTTGCCGACACCTGCGCGCCCAGACGCCGTGCTGTGGCAATCGCCTGAAGCCCGGCAACGCCCACGCCCATGATAAACGCCTTGGCCGCACTGACCGTGCCAGCCGCCGTCATCATCATCGGAAATGCGCGGCCATAGACATTGGCAGCTTCGATCACCGCTTTATATCCGCTCAAGTTCGACTGTGATGAGAGGATATCCATCGATTGCGCGCGCGTAATCCGGGGCATAAACTCCATCGCAAGTGCCTCAACGCCAAGCTTAGCATATGCATCAACACGGCTGCGCCCAAGTTCACGAGTGGGGCCAAAGGGATCAAGTCCCGCCACAATCCATGCGCCAGCCTTTACACCCTTCAATGCTTTAGGATCAGGTCCTTGTACCCCAAGAACAATGTCTGCGTCCTTTACAGTAGAAGCTAGAGTTCCAACGTTCGCGCCCGCAGCCGTATACTCGGCATCGGCAAACGAAGCGCCGCCCCCTGCTCCTGCTTCAACCGAAACAGTCGCACCCAACGCAATAAGTTTCTTCACTGTCTCTGCTGATGCAGCAACGCGGGTTTCGCCAATGGCGGTTTCTTTTACGACGGCAATTTTGATCATGCGCGGCTGGCGATGATCGCAACTACGATGATCGTGACTATTGCTACGGCAATAGTGCTGCGTTTCAGATTTTTTATAAAGCTTTCATAACCGCTCTTTGCGTCGGTGGTATCCTGATTTCCGGCCATTATGCCCTCCATAATACTAAATCTAACATATGCTTTAACCGCATGACGGAAAATCCTCAAGATTGGAACAAAAGAAAAATTGGTTTTGCTTAATCGGCTCTTTACTCCTTTTTGATACCACACATTTTCCAGTTTCACCGATGGATGATGAATGGCGGAAAAAGAGACAAGATTGCTAATGCTCGTCGACGACGAACCGGCACAGTGCCGGTTGGTGGCAGCTATTGCTGGGCGTGCCGGTTGGCGCACGGTTTTTGCGCGTGACGCAGAAACAGCTATAGCAATGCTTGGTACGCAAGATGGCATGATGTTGGATGCTATACTTCTGGATCAA
This sequence comes from Sphingomonadales bacterium, assembly GCA_043760355.1. GTDB lineage: Bacteria > Pseudomonadota > Alphaproteobacteria > Sphingomonadales > Sphingomonadaceae > Sphingorhabdus_B. The sequence continues at coordinate 11,953 of JAYUPC010000057.1, read as the reverse complement.
TGGGTTCCAGGATCAGATATCGCGTCGCTGATCGCCGAACTCAAATCGCGTCGCCCTGCTTTACCGATTCTCTTGATGACCGCCATCGGGTCAAACGAAAGCGCGATTGATGCAATGCGCGCCGGGGCTTCCGATTACATTATAAAGCCGGTTGCTGCTGAACGCCTGATCGCTGCACTCAGCATGGCATCGGATACCGCCAAGCATTCAGGTGAGCTGCAGCCGCTGACCGAAAAAATCTCTCACCCTTTGGCGTTTGAGGAAATTATCGGCTCGGCCCCTGCATTCCGCACAGCACTTGCCATTGCCGCCAAGGCCGCACGCTCGCGTGCTCCGGTATTTGTTGAAGGGGAACCCGGCGTCGGTAAAGAAGTTGTCGCTGATGCTATCCATGCCGCTTCGCCGCGTTCAAAGCTACCGTTCCTGAAGGTCAATTGCGGCGCTATCACGCCTTCTCTGTTGGACTCGGTTCTTTTCGGTCATGAAAAGGACGCCTTTGCCGGAGCATTTGACCGCCGTGTCGGAATATTGCAGCAAGCCGAAGGCGGCACAGTATTTCTGGACGAGGTCGACCACCTGTCGATTGAAACACAAGTTCGACTTGTCCGCTTACTCACACAAAACGAAATTCAGCCCCTGGGTTGCCCGCACAGCTACCGTATTGATGTGCGCCTGCTATCGGCATCGAACGGCAATCTGGCCGCCAAACTTGCGACGGGTGAATTCCGCGAAGATCTCTATTACCGATTAAACGTCGTCCAGTTAACGATCCCCCCCTTACGCGAACGTACCAGCGATATTCCTGCCCTCGCCCGCCATTTCCTTGGCCGAATGGCAAGCCAGCCTGGCCTGCGAAGCCTTGGCATTACCGATGAAGCGCTAACGATGCTAAAAGGATATAACTGGCCAGGCAATGTCCGTCAGTTACAAAGCGCATTGTTCCGCGCTGCTGTCCTATGCGACCGCGATGCTCTAACCCCCGATGAATTCCCGCAGATTGCAGCGTCAGTGGGTATCCCCGGAAATGGTGGATCAACCGGCGCTGGTACCAACGACGGAATAGGAGTCACGCTTTATGAAGCTGACGGAAATATGCGGCCGCTAGAGGAAATCGAAGCTGATGTCATCCGCCTTGCCATCGGCCACTACCGCGGCCGGATGACCGAGGTAGCGCGCCGATTGGGCATTGGGCGGTCAACACTCTATCGCAAGCTCGCCGATCTGGGGATCAGCGACGTTGCTTGAGTGCTGTGGCTAAATTATTGGCCGCCAAAAGGAATGCGGAAACCCAGATTAAAGATCGACTGCTTGTTCTTCACGCCCAAGTTCGCGGGAAGAAGGGTTAGATTGACCTTTGCACGGTCCGCAATTCGGTAGGTATATTGACCAAATAGTTCAAATGACGGGCTGATTTTATACGTCGCACCTGCTATTCCCTGATATGCAAATACACCCTTGCTATCATTTGCCACCGGAACATTTGACGGAATGAACCTCACTTTGATATTCTGATACCCTACACCGACACCAAGATAAGGCATGAAACTATCACTTGCCTTGATATCGTAAAGCGCATTGGCAAAAATACCATAATTTTTGATACTGCCCTTATCCGCACTGAGTACGGCACCAACGGTCGGGTTAGTTGCGCTTGCTGCACCACGAGTAAGTACTGCGGAATCAACCGCATCGATTACAGTACCGCCAACGGCAAGATCCTGATGTCGATTAACTCCAGCCTTATTGTAAAAGCCCTGCACTTCGATACGGAAGCCATTATCAAAACGGTGTCCGGCAAGAAGATTTAGATCAAGACCATTATCAAACTTGGTTGTCCAAGCGACATCAGTGCCAGATGCAATGGCTGGAAAAGCGACCGTTGCCGGAATAGCCGCAGTGGTTTTTCCTTTATTTTTGGAATCACTCTGTAGGTTTAGGCCTGCAGAAGCACCGACATAGGTTTCGCCTGCCTGTGCTGCTGTTGCACTGCCCATGATGGCCAACGCGATGAAGGTAGTAATAGTTTTACGCATAACATTCTCCGAAACAATCGAACCCTGTTGCGCCCCGCAATCAAAATAGGTTTCGCAGATGAATAATCACTTCAAATATGCGCCTTAAAAGGTAAAATGATGTATTTTTACGGTGAGAAGAATGGCGGTATTGCGCCATTTTCTGCTGTATGAATGCGCGATGAATCGCGATGAGACGACTGTCGATAAATGACGTCGTTACATCGATTGATCGCGCCCCAGTATCAAATTTGTCACAAGGTAGCCTACTGCCGATGCCGACCCTGTAAGGATAGTTCCCCAGATAATATCAAGCACAGTAACTTTCGTGCTCCATATTTTCATCGTGGCGTGATTGGTCAGATCATAAGTCATATAGCAAAAGAAACCAAACATAGCCCCCTGCACCAACGCCACTTGCCAGCGACCGGCGGCAAGTGCAGGCGTTACAGCGAAGATTATCATGCCAAGAATATAGAGCAGGTAGAAAACAACAGCTGGCCCTAAACGGAAACCACCCCGCATCATCAGCTCACCTATTTCGGGTTTATAAAGCCGCGTGTACATAGTGCGCAGCCAAAAACTGTCGATAACGGCAAAGGCCAATCCTGTGGCGATATATGCGGTGATGTATTTTACGATCATTGCTGGCTCCCTTGTTGGCACCAGAATTGCGCCTCACGCACGTGCTGTCAACGCCCCATCACGCAGACCACGCCAAACATGAACAGCCTGCACCGTTTCCGCAACGTCATGGACGCGAACAATTTGCGCGCCTTGCTCAACGGCCTTCATAGCCAGATAAACCGAACCACCAAGCCGTGCCTCGACAGGTGCTTCATTCGACAGTGCCCCTATTATCCGTTTGCGGCTGGCCCCGAACAGGATCGGGCAGCCTATACCGTGAAACAGCGCAAGGTTGTTAACAATGGCAAGGTTATCCGAGAGCGATTTGCCAAAACCGATGCCTGGATCAATGACAATCTTTTCGCGCGGGATACCAGCGGCGACCACGGCATCGACGCGGGCATTGAGCCAGTCGAAGACATCGGTGACAGGATCAGCGTAATTCCCGCCCTTATGCGGATCGCTGCTTTGGCTTGGCGCGTGCATCAGCACAACAGGCGCATTTGCGGTGCGGACGATTTCGAGCGAGCGATCGTCAAAAAGCAAGGCGGAGACATCGTTTACCATGCGTGCCCCGGCGGCCAGCGCGCTTTCCATAACGGCGGCCTTACGGGTGTCGATAGATATAGCCGTACCTGACGCCGCCAAATGCCGAATGATGGGTTCAACCCGTTTGATTTCGTCACCTTCCCAAACCAGCGGTGCACCAGGCCGTGTGGATTCTCCGCCTATGTCGATGATAGCAGCACCGGCACTTGCCATTGCAATAGCAGCACTTGAGGCGGCTTTGATATCATCGCCATTTTTGCCATCATCGGAAAAACTGTCCGGCGTCATGTTCAGGATACCCATCACTTGCGGCTGGTCAAGGCGTATGGTGCGCTCCCCCAATTGCAAAGCAGTTCGCGGCGATGTTATTCGCGCAAAAAGCTCTGCTGCTCGTTCCGCTACGTTTTCAGGCAATCCGCCAATCGCATCATCCCAAGCCTGTACCGGCACAATCGCACGGTTTGTGCCATTATGTTGACGCGCAATGAGTTCTAACGCACCAAACCACAGCATTCCTCCGGCAAGCTTTGCAGTTTGCCCATCATGCTGCTGTGGGCTTTCGACGAAATGTACCGGGCGCAGATAAATGTCCGCGCCCTTTTCTATTCTAGAGAGATTGGCAAAGCTCAAGGTTCTGTTGCCAGCAAGTACGTCTGTCGCAAATTATCGACGGGCTTCATTGTGCCGTCATCAGCCTCATAATACCAATAGGTCCAACCATTACAGCTTGGAGCATCTTGTACCAAAGCCCCGACCTTGTGAATTGATCCCGAATGGGGTCCGCAGATCAGTGATCCATCGGCGCGCACTTCGACCCTGTGGCGACGTTGCTTGTCGTAAAGAACTGCGCCGGGCTTCACATAGCCTGTCTCAACGAGCAATCCAAAGGCCACGCGCGGCGCGGCGGTTGGCGATTGCATTGTCTTGAGCGCGCTTTCATCCAGCGGTAACGCAGCGGCAATGCGTTCTTCGGCAACTTCGCAATACACACTCTCACGCTCACAGCCGATCCAGTCGCGGCCAAGTCGCTTCGCAACCGCGCCTGTAGTTCCTGTGCCGAAAAATGGATCGAGCACTACATCACCGGGCTTGGTACACGCGAGCAATATACGGTACAGCAATGCTTCTGGCTTTTGCGTCGGGTGCGCCTTGGTGCCGTTACGCTTTAAGCGTTCCTGACCACCACAAATCGGGATCAACCAATCAGAACGCATCTGAAGTTCATCATTTAAGGTCTTCATTGCGCGGTAGTTAAAGGTATATTTCCCCTTCTCACTGCGCGATGCCCAGATCAGGGTTTCATGCGCATTGGTAAACCGGGTACCCTTAAAATTAGGCATCGGGTTTGATTTGCGCCAGACGATATCGTTGAGTATCCAGAAACCTTCGTCTTGCACCGCAGTACCGACGCGGAAGATGTTATGATAGCTGCCGATCACCCATAACGAACCATCGGGCTTCAATATACGGCGCGCTTCAGCAAGCCATGCTTTGGTGAAACTGTCATAAGCTGCGAAAGTCGCAAATTTATCCCATTCGTCGTTCACAGCATCAACCGTGCTGCCATCGGGCCGGTGCAAATCACCCCCAAGCTGGAGATTATAAGGCGGGTCGGCAAATACCATATCAATGCACGCATCGGGCAGCGACCGCATTGCTTCGATACAATCCATGCGCAGTATCTGGTTCAGCGGTAATTCCACACGCGGCGCAATTGTTCGCGCTTTGACTGTGTTTGCCGGAATCCTGATCTTCTCAATAACGCCCATAATTTGCTCAATCTTGGTAAATGAGGAACCCGCATGAGTCCGCAAATGGTTAACGTCAATGGCGTTAACCTGCACGCTACCTGCAAAGATCTGGTTAACGCACCGCATTTAGGGGAGAACAAAAGGAGTCAGCCACAACATATTGAGTCTCATCGTTCCAACAAGACTCAATCCCTAGTGGTGTTGCCCGAAAGACTCACGGGCTAAGAATTTACATTCCTTTACGTAAAATGACCGATGCAACCGGGGCAAAGCTTTTCCGGTGCAGTGGTGTCGGACCCAGAACCTTGAGTGCCGCCATATGCACCTTAGCACCATATCCCTTATTCGATGCCCAGCCATAGCCTGGATAATCCGCATCCGCCGCGATCATGATCTGGTCGCGGTGTTCCTTCGCAATGATACTCGCCGCCGAAATACAAGGATGGATTGCATCGCCGCCCACCACAGCGTGCGCAGTGTAGCGCCATTTTGGCAGGCGATTGCCGTCAACAATGATATGTGACGGCTCTACACCAAGCGCTTGTACCGCCCGTGTCATCGCCAGAAAGGTCGCTTGCAAAATGTTGATCTCGTCAATCTCTTGTGGTGAAGCCAACCCGACTGCCCAGCGGCATTTCGCCTTGATCTCTGTTTCCAGAACGGCGCGGCGTTTAGCCGATAGTTTTTTGCTGTCATCAAGTCCGACAATGCCATCCGCACACAAGATCACCGCCCCTGCCACAACCGGCCCTGCCAGCGGCCCGCGTCCGGCTTCATCGACGCCGACGATCATATGCGCCACGGCGGATAACGCCGGTTTTCGCCAGCATGATACAGGCAAATGATATTTCCATGTGGGTCACGCAAGCGCGCCTCGCGCCATAACCATTCCTCATCACGGGGCATCTGGTCAAATACAATACCCGCGTCGGACAACTCATCGCACCAAGCATCCAATCGCGGACTTTCCATATACACAATCGCACCCGGCGGCGTGCCGTCAACATGGATCGACAGCGTTGCACCATTTTCGGCATCAAAGCGCGCATAGCCATTTTCGGGACTATCAACGATCTGCCGCAAACCGAGCTGTTTATAAAACGAAACAGAAGCCCCGTAATCCGATGCGCCGAGCGTCACTTGATTGAGCGAAATGCCGGGAACAAAATCATCTTCGTCCCAGAAATCCCGCACCATGCTGTGCCCCATTGGTCCATGGCCTTGCCCCAATCCGGGTGCTTCTAACAAGGCGAGGCGCACAAAACGGACGCCGTCAGTAAAGGCATTGGATATTGGCATGCCCTGCCCCAGCCGGCAGGCAACAGCACTCGCGAGCGTGCAGCCTGTGCCGTGTGTGCTTGTTGTATTAATCCGCTTACCGCGCAGTTCCTGAACGCTGCCTTGTGGGGACAATAGCTGGTCGACAATCTCGTCGCCGTCGCCGTGTCCGCCCTTTAACAACAAATGACAACCATACCGCAATACAGGCGCAACCCCGCCAAGAGCCGCAAGTTCGGGAATATTCGGTGTCACAACACTTGCGAGTGCCATCAGCTTACCAAATGCCGATATTGTCCGCGCATCAGCCAGCGTTGCGCCGCTAGTCGCTATCATTACCGGATCAAATACAATAGGCACCGTTAGCCGCGCCAGATAGTCTGCTACGGCCTCTGCCGTCTCGGCTGATCCAATCATCCCGATCTTAACCGCGTCAACGCCTATATCGCGCACGACTGCATCCATCTGCGCAATCACCATTTCGGTCGGGATCATATGAACGGCGTCAACGCCCAGCGTATTCTGAGCCGTCACCGCCGTAATCGCGGTCATTGCGTACCCGCCGAGCATAGTTACAGTCTTGATATCCGCCTGTATCCCGGCGCCTCCGCCGCTGTCCGAACCGGCGATAATTAGGATACGGGCATTCATGATATATCCGGAACAAGAACTAAAGAATTCTTCGCGTCTTCGCGTCTTCGCATGAAAAAAAACTTATTGGTTCGCGCGAAGACGCGAAGACGCGAAGGGGTTTTCATCTGATTTATCCTTTGAACTTGCGCTCTGTCGATGCGGGATGTTTTTCCAAAAGCGCCTTACTGCGCGTAGGCCGATCAAGTAATTCCCCGCCGCAATTGGGGCAGCGTTCGTCCATCGCGTCGCAACACTGCGCACAAAAGGTGCATTCAAACGTGCATATGAACGCGCCGTGTTCATGTGGTGGCAGATCAGCACCACATTTCTCGCAATCGGGTCGCATTTCAAGCATCAGGCAGCCGCCTCTTTTACCGCCTCACAAATGCGGTCAACTACCAGCTCAACCTGCCCCGCATCATCTCCCTCGGCCATCACCCGAATGACGGGTTCGGTGCCAGAGGGCCGGATGACCAAGCGCCCTGTCCCCGCCAGCTCAGCCTCTACTTCGGCGATGACAGCTCTCACTTTAGGATCGTCTAAAGGTTTACCGCCTGAAAAACGGACATTTTTCAAAAGCTGAGGCACGGGATCAAACAAATGCAGTAATTCGCTCGCTTTCTTGCCCGTTTCCACCAATTGCGCCAGCACCTGAAGGGCGGCTACCGTCCCGTCGCCTGTTGTTGCGTGATCGAGCAGGATCATATGCCCCGATTGCTCACCCCCCACGTTAATCCCGTGCGCCCGCATTTGTTCAAGGACATAACGGTCACCAACTTGTGCGCGCACCAGTTTCAAATGCTGCGTCGCCAGATAGCGCTCAAGCCCCAAGTTCGACATCACCGTCGCAACAATGCCCTTGCCAGTTAAGCGCCCGGCCTTGTTCATCGCTGTACCAAGCAACGCCATCAACTGGTCACCATCTACAATGCGGCCTTTTTCATCGACGACAATCAGCCGGTCCGCATCGCCGTCCAACGCGATGCCGATATCTGCCCCCGATGAAACAACCGTTTCCTGCAAAGTTGCGACATGGGTTGAACCCACCTTGTCATTTATATTCTTGCCATTGGGGCTAACACCAATGCTGGTGACCTTGGCACCCATTTCCCAGATTGCAGTGGGCGCAACCTGATAGGCAGCGCCATTGGCGCAATCGAGCACGACATGCAGACCATCGAAGCGGATGTGTTCTGGCAGCGACGCCTTGATCGCGTGGATATAGCGGCCACGTGAATCTTCGATCCGGCGGGCACGTCCAATATCAGGCGCATCGGCCAATTGCGCCGGTTGGTCGAGCAAAGCCTCAATAGCCCTTTCATCCGCATCCGACAGCTTGAAACCATCGGGTCCAAAAAGTTTAATCCCGTTATCTTCATATGGATTATGGCTCGCCGAAATCATTACGCCAAGATCGGCGCGCATCGACCTAGTGAGTAGTGCAACAGCAGGTGTCGGAATCGGGCCGAACTGCACCACGTCCATGCCCACGCTGGTAAATCCGGCGACCAGCGCGTTTTCGATCATATAGCCGGACAATCGCGTATCTTTACCGATTACGACCCGGTGTTTATGTTTGCCACGTAAAAAATGTGCGCCCGCTGCTTGCCCTACTTTCATAGCTAACTCAGCCGTCATCATGCCTGCGTTGGTCCGCCCCCTGATACCATCTGTTCCAAAAAATTTGCGGCCCATATTAATCCCTTTTTCCCGCGTATTGAATTATCTGCACTGCCCTAGACGATAGTGCGCGGACAGGCAAAGCGTGTAATATGTAAATATGCCAAGTCGCCTTCAAACAATGACCTTGCACGGCAGCTGTAGCCCTGCAAAGATGAATTAGACGCGGAGAAAACTGCATGAACAAAGCTTTGATAGTATTGGTCGCACTAATAATAGGTGTGATTTTAGGGGCACAAGTCGCAGACGGACTTCCGCTGATAAAACAGACTGCTGATGTTATCGGTACGATGTGGCTCAATGGCCTGCGGATGACCGTTATTCCCCTTGTGGTCTCGTTGCTGATTGTCGGGATTGTGCAAACTGCGGCTGCGGCAAAGGCTGGCAAGATTGCCGGGCGGGGTGTTGCTACGATGATCGCTTTTTTGTGGATATCATCCGTAATTGCCGCGATTATGATCCCGCTTCTGACACACTATTTTCCCATGCCAACCGCCGCCGCCCAAGCACTTACCCAAGCATTAGGATCTGCACCTGCCTCTGAAGCAGCAGCACCGTTTAGCGAAATCCTGCAGAAACTTATTCCTACAAACCCGATCAAAGCTGCGGCAGATACCGATGTTTTACCCCTCATTATTTTCACGCTTGCGTTTGCCTTTGCAGTGGTGCGTTTACCAGTAGCAAAGCGGCTAAGCATATTGGCGCTATTTGACGGCGTTGCAGAAGCAATGGTGATGATTGTCGGTTGGGTCCTCACCCTTGCACCTATTGGTGTTTTTGCACTCGCCTATAGCTTGGGGGTTGTTGCCGGAACCGCGTCTTTTGCAGGGCTGTTGCATTATGTTGTCGTTTTGGTCCTGACCGGAGCCGTTGTTTGGCTTCTTAGTTTTGCGGTGGCTTGGTTCGGGGCTGGCAAAAATCCATTCACCTTTTTTAAGGCGGCTATTCCTGCACAAGCGGTTGCTATATCCACACAGTCTTCGCTCGCCTCCATGCCCGCGATGTTGAAAGGACTGGATCAGCTAGGGGTCCGCACTGGAACATCGGAAATCACTTTACCGATTGCTGTTGCCCTGTTCCGCGCAACTGGACCAGCTATGAATTTTGGTGTCGCGCTATATGTTGCGCATTGGCTTGGGATAGAGTTATCCGCCGGTCAAATCGCGCTGGGGCTTGCGGCGGGCGCAATTACGACGATGGGGGCCGTATCGCTGCCCGGATCAATCAGTTTTATTAGTTCTATCGCACCAATATGTCTGGCCATGGGAGTTCCGGTGGAACCGCTCGGTCTGCTGGTTGCCATTGAAACTTTTCCTGATATCATGCGGACTTTGGGTAATGTCACAATGGACATGGCGCTTACCGCAACCGTCGATAAACATACCGATGTCGACATTCAGCCCGCCTAATCCGCACTCTTGAAAGGCAGCACTATGAAATATCGAGAATTAGGACACGGCCTAAAGGTCTCTGCAATCGGTATAGGATGTATGCCGATGATAAAGGGCGGCAACATCCTGTATGGTGAGGATGCGGACGAAGGCGAGTCGATCAAGACGATCCATAAAGCCATTGAAATGGGCGTTACCTTTTTCGATACGGCGCAAATCTATGGCCCGTTCAGCAACGAAGAACTGGTTGGCGAAGCGATCAAGGGCAAGCGCGACGGTCTTGTCATCGCGACCAAATTCGGTTTCCGGTTTACTGGAAACGAGATTACCGGGGTTGATGGTACTCCTGAAAATGCACGCGCCTCTGTTGAAGGATCGCTGAAGCGATTGGGCATTGATTGCATAGACCTGTTCTATCAACACCGCGTCGATCCGGCTGTGCCGATTGAGGAGACCGTTGGTGGGCTTGCTGATCTGGTGAAGGAAGGCAAGATCAAACATATAGGTTTATCCGAAGCGGGCCCCGAAACGCTTGGCCGTGCTGCGGCCGTTACCCCGATTACGGCGTTGCAATCCGAATATTCGTTATGGGAACGCGATATCGAGGAAGACATTCTTCCTGTCTGCCGCAAACACGGCATAGGCTTTGTTCCCTATTCGCCGCTAGGCCGGGGTTTCCTGACAGGTTCGATCAAGAGCCATGCCGATTTGGCTGCGAATGATTGGCGATTGAATGATCCACGTTATTCGGAAGAAAATTTCCCAGTTAACATGCAGATAGTCGATGTCGTGCGCGGAATAGCCGAGGCGCATAATGTATCCCCTGCCCAAATCGCGCTCGCATGGCTCCTCTCGCAAGGCGATGATATCGTTCCAATTCCCGGAACTAAACGGCGGGTGACAATGGAAGACAGCATTGCAGCCGTTGATGTTACTCTTAGCCCCGAAGACCTTGCCACAATCGATAAGGCAGCACCGCGTGGCGGCACGGCAGGCCAGCGTTACGGCGAGAGAGGAATGAAGATGGTAAGGTTATAAGATTTAAGCCGCAGTAACAATCGCCGCCCACTCTGCTTCATTAATCACGCTAATGCCAAGTGCAGTTGCCTGCTTCAGCTTCGACCCTGCCCCAGGCCCAGCAACCACAAGGTCGGTCTTTGCGCTGACCGACCCAGCGGCCTTTGCGCCCAACGCCTCTGCTTGTGCCTTGGCCTCGTCACGGCTCATTGTCTCAAGTTTACCTGTAAAGACGATGGTTTTACCGGTCCATTCACTGGTGCGAATGTTGGAGACATAGGCGGGTGGGGAAACTTCGGAGAGAAGATCGTCCCAAACATCACGGTTATGCGGTTCGTGGAAGAAATCACCCAATGCCTCGGCCACCGTTGGACCGATGCCATCAATGCCAGTAAGTTCAGTTATCGCCGCCTCATCCCCTGCGGCAATGCGTTTACCGATCCCGGCAATGGCATCGAGCGTAAAGAAATTACGCACCAGATCTTTTGACGTTCCCGCGCCAATATGCCGAATGCCCAAGCCAAAGAGCAACTTAATAGGATCCGGCGTCCGTTTCACCTCAATCGCTGCCATCAGGTTATCCACAGACTTATCCTGCCACCCTTCGCGGGCAAGGATATCATCACGGCGTTTGCGCAGGCGGAATATATCGGCTGGGCTTTCGATCCAACCAGCATCAAAAAATTCCTGCACCGATTTCTCGCCAAGTCCTTCTATATCCAGTGCCGCACGACTGACGAAATGGATAAGCCGCTGGACACGCTGAGCTGGACAGATCAGGCCGCCAGTGCACCTAACATCAACCTCGCCTTCTTCTGCCACCGCTTCGCTATCACATTCGGGGCAGTGATCCGGAAAAACATAAGCATCGCGTATCACATCACGGGTCAGGTTCTCAGCAATTTGCGGGATAACATCCCCTGCCCTTTGTACCAACACCCGGTCACCGGGCCGTACAGCCAACCGCGCAATCTCGTCACGGTTATGAAGCGTCACATTCGATACAACTACACCT
>JAYUPC010000056.1:0-15542 GCA_043760355.1 Sphingomonadales bacterium | reverse complement strand
ATCGCGGCACAGCTGCAACGTGACGGCCTTAAAAAAGGTCAGGCGGTTGCAATTCTTGGCACAACATCGGTGCGCTATGCGCTTGCCTATCTGGCAGCGATACGGGCCGGGGGATGCGCGGCTCCGCTGACAACCTCTGCAACGCCAGCGCAATTGGCGGCGATGCTTACCGATTCCGGAGCCATGCACTTGTTTGTTGACGCGCCCAAACTTGCGGATCTGGCAAGGCAAGATTTACCGCCGTTAAAGACCGTCATGCTCGAAGCGCTCAAGGACTGGATGGCGGAGGAAGGTGCGATACCGCAGAACCGAGATTGTGGCCCCGATGATCCGTTCAACATCATCTATTCCAGCGGTACAACCGGCACGCCAAAGGGCATCATCCACTCACGCTTTATGCGTTGGAAACATGCGGCAATTGGCACCAATGCGGGGTACGGCGAACCGGACGCATGCTCGCTTATCGCGACGCCGCTTTATTCAAACACCACTCTTGCCATGGCGATCCCGACTTTGGCCTATGGCGGTACGCTCCATATGATGCCCAAATTCGATGCTGCGCGCTATTTGGAAATCGCAGAAAAGGAACGCATTACCCATACGATGCTGGTTCCAGTGCAGTATAAACGGCTGATGGAATTTGAAGGCTTTGATGGCTTCGAACTATCATCCTTCCAGATCAAATATTGCACCAGCGCGCCTTTTTCTGCTGCATTAAAGGCCGACGTTGTAGCGCGTTGGCCCGGTGCTTTGATTGAAATTTATTCAATGACCGAGGGCGGAGTTGTTTGCTTGCTTCATGCGCACAAACATCCGGACAAACTGCATACTGTGGGACAGCCTGCGCCGGGCAGCGAGGTGTTTACGATTGACGAAGAAGGCAACCGCCTGCCTGCGGGCAGCATCGGAGAGCTTGTCGGACGGTCGCCGACAATGATGTCAGGCTATCAAAACCAGCCCGCAAAAACCAAGGAGGCCAGCTGGATCGATGCGGATGGCAGCCGCTGGCAACGTATGGGCGATATTGGCCGCGTCGATGAAGACGGATTTATCGAACTTGTCGGGCGGGCCAAGGATATGATTATTTCGGGCGGGTTTAACATTTATCCCGTTGATCTGGAGGCTGTACTTTTGCAACATCCAGATGTCGAGGAGGCCGCCGTCATCGGAATGCCAAGCGAACGGTGGGGGGAAACGCCGGTTGGTTTTGTCATGGCAAAGTCAGCCATAGCAATCGATACAGACTCGGTGCTCGCCGCAACCAACGCGCTGCTTGGTAAAACCCAGCGGCTATCCGCGCTTTATCTGATTGACGAAATGCCGCGCAGCCACATTGGCAAATTGCTCAAAACCGATCTGCGCGATATGGCTGCGGCAAAGGAACCTCTATGACCCCGCCATTGATCGACAATCTCGCCAGCATCACATCAATATTGCAAACCGCATTGACGCCCGCTTTTCTGTTGGTCGCTATTGGTACGCTCCTCAACATCTTCGTTGTCCGCCTGTCCCGCATTGTTGACCGGTCGCGTGATTTACAGGCTCAGCATCCTAATACCACCGGGCGTGAACATGATCTCGTTGTCGATGAATTGCGCATTGTTGAAAAAAGGCTTTCCGTGGTCAGCGCCTCAATTCTGTTTAGCGTGCTTGCGACCGTTACGGTCTGCATCATTATTGCTTTGCTCTTTTTGATGGGACTTGCGGGTTTGAATATGGGGCCAGCAATCGTCGCAACCTTTATGATGGCGCTCGCGCTGACGGCGATTTCGCTGTTATGCTTTGTGCGCGAGGTACAGCTCGCCAACCACAATATCCGCGTGCGTGACGAGTTTCTGGAAAGGCCAGAAGGTGCAAAACGGCGGAGGCGTTAGCCGCCTTTGCGGCCCAATTTGTCAACTCGGGCAACAACGTCCTCGCGCACCTTCGACGTCACAAACTTACCAATCTCCCCACCGTAAAGCGCAATTTCCTTCACCAACCGGCTGGCAATGGGTTGCAATGATACATCGGCCATAAGAAATACGGTTTCTATGCAGTTGTTGATTTGCCGGTTCATTCCGGTCAGCTGATACTCATATTCAAAATCGGTTACACCGCGAATGCCGCGAATGACCGTCGTTGCGCCCAGAGAATCAGCAAAATCCATCAGCAGAGAGTTGAAACCGACGACTTGGATATTGCCATTGCCAATCGCAGCGACCTCGCGCCTGACCATTTCGATACGCTCGTCGTCGGAAAACATTGGCGACTTGGCAGCATTGGTGGTGACGCCGATTACCAGCTCGTCAACCAACTTTGCGCCGCGCCTGATGATGTCCATATGCCCTAGGGTGATCGGATCGAATGTGCCGGGATATACCCCTATGCGCGGCTTACTTGCTTGGGTCATCAGTGATCTCTTTCCAAAACATAGCGGGCAATTGCGCGCAACAGATCGGCTTCCGGGCCGTAGATAGATAGATGGTCGATCGCCTGTGTCACCAGCATCGCGGCTTGCTCTTTGGCACGCGCCAATCCCATCAACGAAACAAAGGTGCCCTTGCCTGCATCTGCATCTTTTTGCAGCGCTTTGCCTGCTAAGGCCGCGTCACCTTCTACGTCCAATATGTCATCGGCAATCTGGAAAGCGAGGCCGATATCGCGGGCATAACCACGCAGGCGGACGCGGCCTTCGGCGGGTAGATGGCCTAGGATCGCCCCCATTTCGACGCTAGCGGCAATCAACGCCCCGGTCTTTAAGGCTTGCAGGCGGGTGACGGTTTGCAGGTCAAAATGTGCATTCTCCGCCTCCAGATCCATCATCTGACCGCCAGCCATACCGTCAGGGCCGCTCGCCAAAGCAAGCGTTGCAATCAGCTCGCTACGCACAAATGGATCGGTATGAGTGGCCGAACTCGCAAGAATTTCAAACGCAAGTGCATGCAGCGAGTCGCCCGCCAACACTGCGGTCGCTTCGTCAAATACCTTATGCACCGTGGGCTTACCGCGCCGCATATCGTCATCATCCATACACGGAAGATCATCGTGGATCAGAGAATACACATGGATCGCTTCCAGCGCTGTTGCAACGCGTAAAGCCACATCGCGGTCGACATGGAACAGATTGGAAGTTGCCACCACGAGCAGCGGACGGAGCCTTTTACCACCACCAATCGCGGCATGGCGCATTGCTTCATAAAGCCGTGCGCGCGCATCACTTGGAACCGTGAGCAAGGCGTCAAACTGGGCATCAATCTCTATCGAAACCTGCCTGATTGCCGCATGGAGGTTTAAAGAAATAGGCGCGTTATCGGCCAAGATTTCAATCCGCATCAAATGGCTTAGCGCCGTTTGGTGTGCCGTCGGCCCCAAGCGTTATCGCTTCGATCCGGGCCTTTGCCGCGTCAAGCCGAGCTTGACATAATGCGCGTAATTGATGTCCGCGTTCGTACAAAGCAATCGATTCGTCGAGCGGCGCTTCCCCGCTTTCCAGCTTGTGAACAATGGCTTCCAATGCCTTCAACGCGTCTTCAAAGTTCAAAATTTTGTCAGTACCGATGGGTTGTTCAGTCATAATGCTAGCATTGGCGCGGCATTACGAACGGGTCAAGCCTTCGCTGCATCTGATTTATAGTTCGACTTACTGAAATTATACTGTGCCGTGTTATTTTACTTTGCATTGTCATAAAGCTGGGGCAAATACAGTCCACTATGAAAAAAACATTTCTTCTCCTCGCCCCGTTGTCCATGCTTGCGTTAGCAGCATGCAACAAATCCGAAACCCCTGCGGCTGACGGCACTGCTGATACTGCGGCTGCTACCCCCGCCGCGCCAGTGGTGCTGCCGCCTGCAATTACCGCAAGCGGCACATATCGCTGCGGTGATAACACTATTCTTTATGTCGATTTCCTCGGCAAGAATGAATCAGCGGATATCCGCGTGGGTGACAAGGCCGCTGTTGCTGTGCGAGTTGATGCGCCCAAGGCTGAAGCGCCTGTAGCAGGTGTTGCTCCCGTCGCCCCGGCCGCAGATGCAAAACCAGCTGGCCCCATGAAATCGGCCGATGGCAAAACGTCGCTTTCTGGCAGCGGTAAGCAAATCAATGTCAAACTCTCTGACAAAGGCGCGCAAACCTGCAAAAGCTAATAGTCTAATCCTTTTTTATTTATGGAAGGGGTCGGAATTTCCGGCCCCTTTCTTTTTGCGCACGACAAGCTAGGGTACGTGAAGAAAGGATAAGGAACCCCCTATGTTCATCGGTCATTTTGCCCCCGCTTTTGTTGCCGCAGCCATGCCAAAGGCTCCGCGATTAGGCCTATTGTTCATCGCCGCGCAATTGGTGGATGTCGGGTTTTTCATCTTTGTACTGCTCGGTGTTGAACATATGCGGATTGTGCCGGGGATCACCGCGACCAATCCGATGGACCTGTATCATATGCCGTTTACGCATAGTTTGATTGGTAGTGCGGTCTGGGCGCTCGCTTTCGCAAGCGGTATCTGGGGAATGACCAAAAACCGTACGGGTGCGGTAATTGGCGCGATGGTGGTTCTCTCGCATTGGTTTCTGGATGTGCTCGTCCACCGTCCCGATATGAAGTTGCTGGGTACAGAACCCAAATTGGGCCTAGGCCTCTGGAATGTACCAATGATTGAAATGCCTCTAGAGCTTGGCATCACTGGTGCTGCCCTTGGATTTTACCTCAGCCGCACGCGCGCAATTGGCAGAGCGACTTTAACACCGGCATGGGTGCTGGGTGGAATGCTTTTATTGGTGCAGCTGTATAACTGGCTCGCCCCGCCGCCGGTAAAATTTGACATCAGCTTGCCCCTTTCTGCACTGCTGGCATTTGCACTGTTTGCTTGGCTGGCATTTCGTCTGGATCGAACACGCACGCTAAAGGGGGCTGGCGAAATCTGAGCGTCCCCGTTAAAGCGACGCTATGACTCAATCCGCATCCGAAATCACCCCGCAAGTCGTCGCCGATCATGGCCTTAACGAGCAAGAATATGCGCGTATCCTGACCGCCATGGGCCGCGTGCCCAACATGGTCGAACTTGGCATATTCTCGGTGATGTGGTCGGAGCATTGTTCTTACAAATCTTCGCGCATCCATTTAAGCAAGCTGCCTACAACAGGCCCGCAAGTTATATGTGGTCCTGGCGAAAATGCCGGCGTTATCGACATTGGCGATGGTCCAAACGGCACCAAGCTTGCCGCAATCTTCAAAATGGAATCGCACAACCACCCGAGCTATATCGAACCCTATCAGGGAGCAGCAACCGGCGTGGGCGGCATATTGCGCGATGTGTTCACTATGGGTGCACGGCCTGTTGCGAACCTTAACGCGCTGCGCTTTGGCCGTCCCGATCACCCCAAGATGAAGCATCTGGTGCAGGGCGTGGTTGCGGGCATTGGCGGCTATGGTAATTGCGTGGGCGTGCCGACCGTGGGCGGGGAGACCAATTTCCACTCGGCTTATGACGGCAATATCCTTGTGAACGCAATGACGGTGGGTATCGCCGATCAAGACAAGATTTTCTATTCCGCCGCCACCGGTATCGGTAACTCCATCGTCTATGTCGGCAGCAAAACCGGGCGTGACGGTATTCACGGCGCGACGATGGCATCGGCAGATTTCGCCGAAGATATTGAAGAAAAACGCCCCACGGTTCAGGTCGGCGATCCGTTTACTGAAAAGCTGTTGATCGAGGCGTGTCTTGAGCTGATGGCGACCGATGCGATTGTTGCGATACAGGATATGGGCGCGGCAGGGCTAACATCTTCTTCCGTCGAAATGGCGACCAATGGCAAGGTTGGCATCCGGCTGAACATGAACAAAGTACCGCAGCGTGAAACCGGGATGACGCCATATGAGATGATGCTCAGCGAGTCGCAGGAACGCATGCTGATGGTCCTGAAACCGGGCTGCGAAGCTCAGGCAGAGGCGATCTTCCACAAATGGGAACTCGACTTTGCCATCATCGGCGAGGTTACGGACACAAGGCACATGGTGCTCGAATGGAACGGAGAAGTTGTCTGCGATATTCCTTTGGGTCCGCTCGCGCATGACGCCCCGAAATACGACCGTCCGGCGATGAGCAAGGAAGAGTATAAGGCATGGGCCAATGTAGCGCCGCTAGGCGATATTCCTGAAAGCACCGATATTGGCGCGGATTTGCTCAAGATGATGGCCAGCCCCGACCTCGCCAGCCGTGCATGGATTTGGCAGCAATATGACAGCCAGGTTGGCGCCGACACCGCCCAGAAATCAGGCGGAGACGCCGCCGTCGTTCGCATTCACGGCACCAACAAAGCGCTCGCCATGACCACCGACTGCACGCCGCGTTACTGTTATGCCGACCCGTATGAAGGCGGAAAGCAGGCCGTTGCCGAAGCATATCGCAACATCTGTGCGGTGGGTGCCAAACCGCTCGCCATCACCAACTGCCTCAACTTTGGCAACCCACAGCGCCCAGAGATTATGGCGCAGTTCATCGGGTGCTTGGAAGGAATGGCCGACGCCTGCCGCGCTTTGGACTTCCCGATCGTGAGCGGCAATGTAAGCCTCTATAACGAGAGCAAAGCGACCGGCGGCGGTAGCGCGATTTTGCCGACGCCCGCAATTGGTGGCGTCGGCTTGATGGAAGATGTCAGCAAAATAGCGACGATTGGGTTTAAGGTTGGAGCCGATAATCAAGCGCACAGTGTCTGGATTGTGGGTGGTTTAGGATCGCATTTGGGTCAATCACTTTGGTTGCGGAATCGTGAGGACCGTGAAGATGGTTCATCGCCTGTGGTCGATCTTGCGCTCGAAAAAATACATGGTGAGTTTGTTCGTGATTTAGTCGTTCAGCGCCATGTGTCCGCAGTGCATGATATCTCTGATGGCGGTTTACTGGTGGCTATTGTTGAAATGGCGCTGGCTGGAAATGTTGGTGTAGGCGTTGATGCTTCATGGTGGGTGGGAGCAGATGCAGCGAAGCTGTTTGGAGAAGACCAAGGGCGCTATCTAATCACTGTTGAAGATTCAGCTGGTGAAGAGGTTAAAGAAATTGCAGCCCAAAGGGGTGTTCACTTAACTTATGTTGGTCTCACTGGCGGCAACTCAGTTCTAGTTGGAGATGGGCCTGGCGCTCACGAACTAATAAACATCCCCCTATCCGACCTCCGCGCCGCACATGAGAGTTTCTTCAAGGACTGGATGGGATAAAACCCTTAAGACTTTCCTTCGACATTTTATTTCACACGAAGACACGAAGAGGACACTTCCCTCTTCGTGTCTTCGTGTGAAATAACACGGGGCATCCTTGCCTTCATTTAAGCCATGCATTGACATTTGCATCAATTGATGCGATAAATGATGTTATGAGAACTACAATTACCCTTGAAGATGAATTGGTTGAAGACCTGCGGGAATCCACCGGCATTAAAGAAACGAGCGCGCTGGTGCGCCAGGCATTGATCGAAATGCGCCAACGGGAAGCAGGCCGTCGGCTGGCCGCGCTTGGGGGAACGATGCCGAATTTGGCAGCGCCGCCGCGTCGCCGGCCTCCACGTTTCGTAAATCCTGACTAACCCCTAGGTCACAAACTCATAAATATCACCACCGAGGTTTGAAGCAATTTTGTTCAGTGCTAGGAAAAGTGGCACAGGCTTAGTGGTTCTAAGTCAAGTCACTTTGACGCAGCAATGGACAAAATTGGTCAAATCCTAAAGGACAGCAAAATGGCTTCGATCTCGAACGCAAATACCCTAGATCATAGAACTACTATGCCCGTTGGGCATTTACCTCCGATATCTTCCCCATTTTGCTGCCTCGGTGGTGATATTTATGAGTTTGTGGCCTGAGGTGATTATTGTCGATACTTCGGTCTGGGTTGACCATTTTCGTCGACCAGTAAAGGCAATGCAGGAGCTGATCGCCGAAAGCAGCATCGCCCTTCACCCTTATGTGTATGGGGAATTATTGCTCGGCGGATTACCCAGTAAGGGAATTGCTGCAAAGCAGTTGCTCAAGCTAGAGAGGTCGCCTGTCGCTTCGCCGTCCGAAGCTGCTGCATTTATCGAGTGGGCCGAACTGTCTGGGACCGGCATTGGATATGTAGATTCGCATCTGCTTGTATCTGCGAAATTGTTTGCAGGCGGTACGGTCCTTACCCGAGACAAAAAACTGCGTGTTCAAGCCGAGCGCCTTGGTCTTTGTTATGTCCCATAAATTAATTGAAATGTTGGATTTTATTTGAGACATCAAATCCGGCTCTTTGACATTTTGAATATCGGATAAACAGGCGGAGTTTGATTTGCTCTAAAAACTGCATTCGGGTGTGAACTTGCGCAGATTTCCGCGGGGTTTGTTATCAACACTATTCGCAGATCAAGTCTGAACCGAACAATATTTTCACGCGAAGCCGCGAAGGCGCGAAAAAAGTTCCTTCGCCGCTTTCCGGCTCCGCGTGAGATAAAATGTCAGTTGTTTATCTGCACAAAGTTTGACCGTGAACTTGCGCAGATTTCAGCCGCTCTCAGCCAGCCGCTATTAGTTGATACGGATCGATATCCATCGCTCTGAAGCGTGCATGCGCCTCCAAATACGTCACAGGCTCCGGGATATTCATCCGCCGCCGTGCGTCCAATAACGGTTCGGCAAGTAAGGCGCGGATATTCTGCTGTCCAATCCTAAGTGCCGCTTTGCCGTTGCGCTGGCCTTCGCGTACCGCTCGCATAACCGGCGCATCAGAACGCAGTGTGCGTTTGATCTCGACCGCCCCTGCATAGGCAATAAATGCAATGCCAAGCACAGGGTTCTGGCTATAGTTAAATGCCAATACACATTGTTCACCCAAAGCATCGCGGCCATAGCCGGTCAGGACATGGTGCAGATCATGCGTGTCGCGTTGACGGTCGCCGTACCATTCGTACAAATCATCAAAGCGTGTTGCCGTGTCTTTGAACTTTTCTGATTCGGCGACAAGGCCAGCAGCACTTAGCCCTTCGCTCTGCATGAACCGCACATAGGCTTGACCAACCGAGTTTGCCGGCAATTGTTTCAACGTTTCATGATCGTCAAGGATTGGCGGCAAAAAATTCTCGCTTTGATAAAGTGCCTGACCATGCGGGCTCATCACAAATTCTTCTGCCACCCGCGCCGCACGCTTTGTTTTCAGGCAATCGACAATATGAAAAACCTGCGCAGTATCCTCCTTATCGGCCATCAATTTGCGGAAATGGCCGAGAGCCTTAACCGGCTGTATTCTGCTTTTCTTACGATCAGGGTGGGAGAGAAGAAGAGGGAACATAGGAATAGCTCGATAATAGAGTGGATAGATTATTTTTCCTAATTACTAGCGAATCATTAACAGAAGATGTCCTTACTAACAATAGTGTTAATTAGACATGCTTCATCATGCGTTTAGGCCAAGCGCATCCAGAACCGGTGATGAAAACGCGTTGCGTTCGGCCTGGCTAGGTAACAACCGCACTCTTGCTGCGTTCCAACGATCAACGGCATTGCCATATCCGCGGCGTACACGGGCGAGATTAAGGTCATTGGTTTTGCCCCAATGCTGGGTATAGCGGATACCTGCTGCGTCAAGGCCCTCCGCCGTTTGCCGGATAAGACGCCGTGCCGCCCCTGACGCGATGCCATCAATGTCGAAAACGCAAGTTGGTCCAAAACGGGTAAAGCCCAATATCGCTGGAGACGCTTGCACATAACGGCAGGTGAAGACAACTCCTGCCGAACTGTTCTGTACAAACGCCAATCGAGCGACCTCCAATGCCCTGCTGACATCGGATATATGGACCGCAAATCCCGAACTCTCGATACCTTCGCGCGCTTTGGTAAAGCTATAGGTTTCGCCGGGCGTTTGCGGAGGTAAGTTCCGCTTTTCAGCAAGTTCGATGCTGATAAGGGCACTGACAATCGGATTGACGAGGCCGGGCAAGATGCCAATGATCTTGGCAATCAACCCGGGGACATCGGTGCCGGGTTCGTGGCCAGTTTGCAGGTCATAATCGGGTATATATGTCGCCGGGCAATCCTCTTGATAGCGTAGCGTCGTAAAGGCGGTATCCATGACGCTGGGATTCATGATCGTCTGGAAAAAATAGGGCCGCTTTGCCGGGTCAGGCAGATTAAGGGCGGGATCAAATATCAAGCTGTTCATTGCGGCTTTAACATGTGAGTCAGAATAAGGCAGATGGATGATCGACGAATTTAACAAATACCGCTTGGCCGTGCGCAGCAGCACAGCGTGCACCACGCCGAGCGCGCCCAGACTGACCAAGGCCGCATGGAACAATTCAGCATCACGGATAAGCACCCCGCCCTGAACGCTGCCCTGCCCCCCACAAAGCCGTGCCGCGTAAGCCGCATTCAACATCGGTTTAGCCGGATCCTCAAGCCATATTATCCGGTTGGCCATAACCAGCTGTATACCCGCAACCTGGCTTTCGAGACCACCAACATCAATCGCTGAACCGTGAATTCCGGTACCAAGCGCGCCACCAATGGTTTGGCCATTACTGGCCCCTGATGTGCGAATTGCGCGCTGCTTAAACGGTGTTTCCAAGGCTTCGTTGATTTGCCAGATTGATGCCCCGCATTGTGCAAGGATGAGATCACCGGCATTCTCACGGCATAATGGATCCAGATTATCCGCAGCAAGAAACCGCATCAGATCAAGCTGATCGGTTTCGATCATCCAGCCCCCTGCGACCACGGGAATATCGGAAAATGACCAGCGGGCACCGCACGACCGGACCCGGATATGCGCAGCTACGGCTTCTTGCAGCAGGTTTTGCATACGCAGCGCACTTCCCCCGATACGGTTGGTTATCGATGGGTCGGGCTCATTAGTCATCTGCCAGCGCTCGGCAACTTGTGCCGTTATATTTTCATGATGGTTGATCCATGTCCGCTGTGCCATGCGCAGTATGAAGGGGCTATTTGGCATATGATTGCCCCTTAATCGCCATCGGTGACAGGGGCATTGGGAGCCTTGGCGCAGACATATTCAATCTTTATCGGGTTTACGATACCAAACGTAAGAACTGACGCTAATGACCGCCCCAGATTCTGGTGAACGCGAACTTCGCTTAGCAGATTAGTGGTACATTCTGCCGCAGTGATCGGTTGCACCGTACCAAAGGCATAAGCGGTGCTGAAAACCGTAACAGGTTGGCCGGTCGGATTTGGCTTTTTCACAACTAGCCGGTGTTGCGCGCAGCCCGAAAGCAGGGTTAGCACCAAAAAAACAGGATATATGCGCACGATCATCTCCTTTATTTGGCGGGTTCATTTTTGAACTTTAGTGCCAGATATTATGGGACGACCCACTTCAATACTCACACAGGATCGGGGTGTTCTGCAACCTAAAAATTATCGGTGCAATTAGGCTGTGGCAACAAAACCTAGACGCAGGCAATTAGCAACTGTAGTGTCTAGATAACACAGAGGGAATTTCATGCTCGTTTCAGATCAAACCGCATCAGACTTATCCGTTCGCCATATCACCCTTGATGCCGTGCGCGGTTTTGCCGTTATGGGAATATTGGCGATGAATATCGTCGATTTTGCCATGCCGGAGGTCGCCTATATCAGCCCGGCTGCTTATGGGGGCAGCACAGGTGCTAATTTGCTAAGCTGGATATTCAGCACACTCTTCATCGACGGGAAAATGCGCGGATTATTCTCCGTATTGTTCGGCGCGAGCATGATGCTTGTCATTGACCGCGCCGTTGCCAAGGGCGAGAATCCGGCTAAAATCCATTATGCGCGAATGATCTGCCTCTTGGTATTCGGCCTTATCCATTTTTTCCTGATCTGGGCGGGGGATATCCTATTCAGCTATGCGGCGATTGGCTGTATCGCTTATCTGTTTCGCAAATGGACACCGCGTAGATTGATCCGGTTCGCCGTGAGTTTATATATTATTGCGACGTTACTGCTGACCGGGGGCATGGGGTTTAGCCTTTATCAACAACATGCCGCACAAGCGCCGGGTGCTTCGGCTGAATTGGTAAAGCAGTATAAAGAAGATCAGGCGGACTCGCCATTTACGGCAGGGGCGATAGCAGAGGAAATCAAACTGCACCGTGGCAGCTATGCTGGGATCGTGCAGAATAAATGGGAGGAGAAGAAATTCGATCCCTTAAACGGCGTCATTTTGGGGTTGATGGAAACATTGCCGATGATGTTGATCGGCATGGCTTTATTAAAGAACGGATTCCTGACCGGGGAATGGAAAGAAGCGCGCTATCGCCGTGTCGCCCTTTGGACAATTCCGATCAGCTTGTTTGTAACTGCCTTCATTATGTTAGTTGAATGGCGCAGCGGCTTTGATGGTTTGACGATGGTGAATGGCCTGCTCGCATGGACTGGATTTCCGCGTCTTGCCATGACGATTGGGTATGCGGCTTTGCTGGTAATCCTAATCCGCCGTTCAGCAGGAAGCCGGTTTATCGGGCGGGTGGCAGCAACCGGACAGGCGGCATTTACCAACTATCTGGGCACAAGTATCATCATGACAACGATATTTTACGGCTATGGTCTTGGCCTTTACGGACAGATCGAACGCGCAACCCTGTGGCCGTTTGTAATTGGCGCATGGATCATTATGCTTTTATGGGCACAGCCTTGGCTGGCACGGTTCCATTATGGTCCGCTTGAATGGGTATGGCGTTCAATGGCACGTGGAAAACTACAACCGATGCATCGAATTTAAGCACGTCCGAACTGTGTGCCGCCAAAAGCGGTACGTTGGGCAAAAGTTTGCGGACGGCGTTCGACAAGCGGACTTGCTTCGCGTTCTAGTGCGGCCAAAGTCGCTTCAAATATAGGACGAAGTTCGGCAATTTTTTCGACTAAATCGGCTGGATCTTGATGAATTTCAACATAATGGCGGGCAGCAACTTCGATTTCTTCACATAAAGTTGCAAGTTTTTCGGCACCAAATTGCCATGATTCACCTTTTAGCGTATGCGCAGGTAGCACCAATTTGCTCGAATCAAGAAGCCGGATTGCTTCTTCGACAGCAGCAACTGATTTGGTACCATCCTCGCGGAAATAACCCAAAATGCGTACAAATCCACTGCCTAGCAATGCACGTGTCTCGGCAAATGCGTTCCAGTTGATCATGTCCTCGGCCATGTGCGTCATCGCCACTTATGCTCCTGTCGTATGAGTTGAGCCCCACACCAAGAAACCGGATTAGCGCCGATTGGTAAACAGAGTATTGATACTCTTCGCGTTTAGCCCTGTATTCCGACGCTTCGCCGCAAAAAGTATCAGTTTTTGGCGAATGGATTTTTTGGCGAACGTAGGTTGATCCGTACCGGTACAGCGCCAAAATCAAGATCGCGGCGAATGGCATTGAGCAAGTAGCGGGTATAGCTGGCGGGCAACTGATCGACCCGGGTGCCGAAAATCACAAAGCTTGGCGGCCGGTTGCGGGCTTGCGTCATGTAACGCAGCTTGATCCGTTTGCCCCCGGGTGCCGGCGGCGGATTGGCGGCAACCGCAGCCTCAAACCAGCGGTTAAGGATACCGGTTGAAACCCGCCTGCTCCATGCTTCCCTTGCATTAAAAGCAGCGGCGATCATTTGATCCAGACCCTTGCCTGTTGCGGCGGAAACCGGAATGAGCGGCACACCTTTAAGCTGTGACAATCCGTCCTCTAGCGCACCGCGGATGCCTTTATGAAGGCTGGCGCCGTTTTCGGCGATATCCCATTTATTGATCGCAATGATCAGGGCACGGCCCTCTTGGATGCAATGATCGGCAATTTTAAGGTCCTGGACTTCCAAACCTTTGGTTGCGTCAAGTAACAATACGACAACCTCGGCAAAATCAATCGCGTGCCGTGCGTCGGCAACCGACATTTTTTCAAGCTTATCCTGCACCTTGGCGCGTTTGCGCATACCTGCCGTATCGATCAGCCGAACGCGACGCTCACGCAACAAGGGCGCTTCGGGTTCAGGTTCGGCTTCATCAAATGCAATGACCTCAATTTCGGCATCATCATCATCGCTGCCGGGCAGCGCAAAGGGTGCGGCGATTTGTTTTGCGGGCTGAGGATTAGGATCAGTCCAAATCCAGTCAATCGCAATACTATCGCGGGTAATCCCCGCCTCGGGGCCGGTAATCAAACGGTTTTCACCAAGCAATTTGTTGATGAGTGTTGATTTACCCGCATTGGGCCGCCCGACAATCGCAAGCTTCAATATCGCATCGGGCGCTTCGAGATCAGGTACTTCAAATGCGCCGCCGTCAATATGAGGCAGCAAGGCCTGAAAAAGGTCGGCCATGCCTTCGCCGTGTTCGCCCGAAATGGCAATAGGATCGCCAAAGCCCAGTGCATAACTCTCAATAATGCCGTTATCGCCCTGCTTGCCCTCAGCCTTATTCACGGCGAGCACAACCGGCGT
Organism: Sphingomonadales bacterium; assembly: GCA_043760355.1. Classification (GTDB taxonomy): domain Bacteria; phylum Pseudomonadota; class Alphaproteobacteria; order Sphingomonadales; family Sphingomonadaceae; genus Sphingorhabdus_B. Next base: position 1,132 of record JAYUPC010000056.1, on the reverse strand, counting down.
AGCGCTGCTGCGTAACCAGCGGGCGATTTCTTCATCAAGCGGTGTAACCCCGGCGCGACCGTCAATCAGGAACAGGGCAACCTGCGCACCTGCAATTGCGGCTTCGGTCTGCACCCGCATCCGTCCGGGCAAGGTATCGGGGTCCTCGTCCTCATAACCCGCCGTATCAAATAGGCGGAATTCAAGGTCGAACAGCCGTCCCTCACCCTCACGCCGGTCGCGGGTAACGCCTGGCGTGTCGTCAACAAGCGCAAGCTTCTTGCCAACAAGCCGGTTAAACAAAGTCGACTTGCCGACATTGGGACGTCCGATAATGGCTACTGTCGGCAACATTACCGGGTGAACCCTTCAATAAATTATGACTTCGATAGATTTAGCGAAATGCTGAAATCTGGCCTTTGTCATCGAATAAATACAACATGTTGTTGGCAACAATCGGAGCAAGAGAAATTGGATTTTTTACATTAAAAACCTGATTTGCCGAACCCTCGGCGGTGGAAACTGACCAGACTTCACCATTTGAATTGGTGACAATTAAGCGCCCCCCGGCGAGAACAGGACCACGCCAGCTAACCGGTTTTTTCTTCTTCTCTTCATTTTTATAGCGTTGCAGTTTTGAAATCCAGCGGATCTTTCCGCTCGCCCGCTGTACACAGAGCAATTTAGCTTCATCGGTCAGAACGAAAATCCACTCGCCCGAAACCACCGGCGTTGTGATACCGGCAATGTTGATTTCCCAGATGCGCTGACCGGTAATCAATTCATAAGCAGCCATACGGCCACCTTTACCAAGTGCAAAAACACGGCCACGATCAATTACCGGATCGGCATCAATATCGGTGAGTGTCGATACAGATGTGGACATGGAAGTACGCGACAACGTGTCACTCCATAGGCTCCGGCCATTTTCATAACGGTAAGCAGCAAGTTCACCCGTTGAATATCCGGCAATGACGGTGCCTTGCGCAGCAGCAGGGGCAGCGACGCCAAAAATACCCGACACGCCAACAGGTCCGGCTTCGTTCCATTGTGGTTCACCGTCGGTCGCTTGCAGGGCGTAAATCTGGTTATCCTGTGTCATTACATAGATATTGCCGTTCGAAATCGTTGGCGCACCGCGCAAAGGTCCTGC
>JAYUPC010000055.1:0-15566 GCA_043760355.1 Sphingomonadales bacterium | reverse complement strand
GAACGCCGGTTTCGGCTTTGGGTGTCTGATTCCGGAAGATTTTGAACTTTTGCAAATGGGACACTCCTTTGGTGGTCGGCGCTGTTTGCACGACATCTTGCTTTCAATGTAGGATATTGTCTGTCAGCGTGTATGGATGACAGAATACACTGCACCAAACAACTCGCTTTTCCCGTTCGCAGTCATCCGGTTTGCCGAGGTATTTTTTCGTTATACTTATATAGGGCGTATATTTCGTCGCTTTCGAAGCACTTTGAAAGCAAGGCACGGGACGTATGCGAAACGTTGCGGTGCTAATCGAGTTTCTGTGAAAGAAAGGAACTAAACATGGCGACCGTGCGAAAATCTGTGACGATTTCAAAACCGGCTCAATTTGTGTGGGACGCGATCAGCGATCACGGTCAACTGCATACCCGCGTTGCGCCTGGAATGGTTATCGACACCAGACTGGAAGAAGGTGGTGAGACGCGCATCGTGACATTTAACAATGGCATGTTGCTGAAGGAATATATGATCTCCAACGACAGTGACATCATGCGACTGGTCTGGTCGGCGGAAAGTGACCAATGGACCCACCATAATGCGTCGCTGCAAGTCTTTGCGTTGACGGACGGTACTTGCGAGGCCGTGTGGACTGCCGATGTTTTGCCGCACTCGGCGGGTGCGCTGATGGAACAGTTTTTAACGGCAGGCCTTGGTGCAATGAAGGCGCATATGGAAGGCTAGTGATATGACCGCAATTGATCCGCAATTTGCCTGGGAAGCCTTTATCAGGCGGGACCGGAGTTTTGACGGGCAGTTTGTCGGCGCTGTCAAAACGACGAAGATTTACTGCAAACCAAGCTGCCCGGTGCGGCATCCTTTGCAAAAAAATGTCGTTTTCTATTCCACAGCGGCGGAGGCAAAAGTGGCAGGGTTTCGGGCGTGTATGCGCTGTCGGCCCGATGATATTGCCCGTGACGAGGTTGCAATATTGAAGGCTCTGGAGCTGTTGGCGCAAGAACAGCCACTTGGGCTGGCGGCGTTGGCTTCGGCAGTGGGTTACGCGCCACATCATTTTCACCGGTTGTTCAAACGTGCGACCGGGGTGACGCCTGCGGAATATGCTCGCGGCCTTCGTGCTGGACGGGCGGAGGAGGCGCTGGCAGCGAATGACAGGGTAACCGATGCAATCTATGAAGCGGGCTATTCGGGGCCGAGCCGATTTTATGCCGAGACAAAAGGACGATTGGGAATGACACCAAGTGTATGGAAAAATGGCGGGGCAGGGGCGGTGATCCGCTGGGCCGTTGTTGATACGTCACTCGGCAAGATGTTAGTTGCGGCAACCGATAAAGGGATTTGCCGTTTGTCTTTTGATGAAGATGAAGCTGAATTGCGGCGAAGGTTTCCAGCGGCGGTAATTGAAGAAGGTGGCGCTGCGCTTGATGCTCTTGTTAAGGGTGCGGTGGAGGCGGTTGAGCATCCCGAACGGATGCCTTCGTTACCGCTCGACGTGGCGGGCACTGCGTTCCAGCAGGCGGTATGGAAAGAATTGCAACATATTCCTGCTGGCGAAACCCGAACCTACGCTCAAATCGCCGCCGCAGTCGGGAGCCCGGGCGCAGTGCGTGCAGCAGGCTCCGCTAATGGCGCAAACAATGTCGCCGTCCTTATCCCCTGCCACCGCGTTATCCGCAGCGACGGAACGCTGGGCGGCTATGCTTACGGGCTGGAACGTAAAAAGAAATTATTGTCTGCTGAAAGGAATTCCGCGTGAACGAGAAGATCAAAGCCTTTGGCGAACTGCACGTACCGGGCAACCCGCTAATCCTCTACAATATATGGGACGCGGGCAGTGCAAAGGCGGTAGCAGATGCCGGCGCCAAGGCAATTGCTACCGGAAGCTGGGGCGTGGCCTGTGCGCATGGTTTCAAAGATGGCGAGACATTTCCGCTGGAATTGGTGCTCGCAAATCTCGCGCAGATCTTGGGTGTGACCGATTTGCCAGTGACGCTCGATTTCGAATCCGGATACGGCGCGGATGCTGAAACTGTCGGACGGTCGGTTGAGAAGGCAGCCGCTGCTGGTGCGGTGGGTATCAATTTAGAAGATAAAGATCCGAACACGCGGCAGCTATTTTCAACCATTGATGCTGCGGCACGGATCAAGACCGCTACGGCCTGCGGTATCTGGATTAACGCACGGGCAGATTTGTTTATCGTCACACCAAAGGAGCAACATGACATTGCGTTGGTCGATACAGTGATTGAGCGCGCAAAGGCCTATGCCGATGCAGGCGCGGACAGTTTGTTTGTGCCGTTCATATATGATGCTGCGTTGATCGGACGCTTATGCGAGCAATCGCCTTTGCCGGTGAATATATTGGTCGGGCAAGGCGTACCTGATCACAAAACCCTCGCCAGCCTCGGCGTAGCGCGCATCAGTCACGGCCATGGCCCATGGGCAGCGGCGATGGCATGGCTGTAGGATCAGGCGCGTGCAGTCCTGTCATGAACGATTTTCCAATCGCATAGGACCGCTTGACGATCACTGCATTGTCGGCATAATACAGTACAAAGTAAAAGGGGGACCAATATGCAAGATCAGAGTCACGTTTCCGTGCTTCGGAAAATTGTTACCTATCCCTTATTCTTGCTGATCTTTGGGTTTGTGTTCGTTACGCTTGGCAGGCTTGCGGTTGAAATTCCGGGACAGATTTTTTGGCCGGTAAATGGGCGTAGTGATATTCAGGAGCTTTTGGTTTATACGCTGGCTGCTGGAGCAAGCGTAATTGCTTATTGGATCATTGTTCGATTTGTCGAGCGAAAGCCATTTAGCGATTTCTCGCTTTCCGGCGCTGCCAAGGAATATGGATTTGGTATTGCAGTAGGCGCCGGGGCAATGTCACTTACTATCGGCGTCATTGCAGCTTTTGGGGGCTATCATGTTATCGGAAGCAACGGCCCGCGCATATTGATAGCGGTGTTTTCGATGGCGATTATCTCCGGCGTGTTTGAAGAAGTGCTTATCCGCGGCGTCGTATTCCGGTTTCTGGAACAATGGCTGGGCAGTATTGCCGCACTTATATTATCGGCATTTCTATTTGGAGCGTTGCACTTAGCCAATCCCGTAGCAAGCTGGCTCGCAGCAATAGCAATCGCACTTGAAGCAGGGATTATGCTCGGTGCAGTATACATGCTGACGCGGCGGTTATGGGCAGCAATCGGATTGCACATGGCGTGGAACGCGGCGCAGGGCGGACTTTACGGGGTCAAGGTTTCCGGCACCGATGTTAAGGGATTGCTTGTCAGTCAATCACAGGGTTCGGATTTATTAACCGGTGGTGCTTTTGGGGCGGAGGCTTCTCTGCCTGCTATTATCATATGCACCTCGATTGGGCTGTATATACTATGGCTGGCTTATAAAAAGGGCCGCTTCATCTCCCCCAGTTGGCACCGGTTCAAAACAGGGGAAACCCTGCCCGCAACCTGACATATCATCGTTAAACACTTCGTCAGGTTTTTGTCTCGGTTTGGGACCGCCTACATATTTTACAACCCTTTCAAAGCAATCCTAACGGACTGTTCACCTTTTTTCGTCATATCCGGCTTCAATCTATCACCATACCATATCTGCAGATTATGACGCAGGCGTGGTTTTGTAAGGCTGAAGAAGGAGTTGGCGATGCAAAATTCGTTTAAGAACAGTGCTATATTGGCGATCGGTGCTAGCGCTCTTGCACTGACGGGATGTGCTGGCGGAGCTTCTGGACCACAGCTTCCTGCGGCTACTGCTGTTTCGACACAAGAGGGGCCTAGCGAGGAATATCTGATCGGTCCTATGGATCAGTTGACGATTTTTGTATGGCGAAATCCAGAACTTGGCGCAAAAGTTCAAGTACGTCCCGATGGCCGGATTACAACCCCGTTAATTGCCGACATGCCAGCCGTGGGCAAAACATCGTCGATGCTGGCACAGGATATTAAACTCCAGCTTTCGCAGTATATTAATGATCCTATCGTCTCGGTAATAGTCAACAGTTTCGCTGGAATATCCTCTCAACAGATACGGGTGATCGGCGCGACGGAAAAGCCCGCGTCTATTCCTTATGTCGCCAACATGACCTTGCTTGACGCGATGATTTCGGTTGGCGGGCTGTCGCAATATGCCGCCGGAAATAAGGCACGGCTCATCCGGTTTAATAAGGGAACCGGGCGTCAGCAGGAATATTCGGTGCGCTTGGGCGACCTTATCAAACGCGGAGACAGCCGTGCTAATGTGCTGTTGCAGCCTGGCGATGTCATCATCATCCCCGAAAGCATGTTCTGAACAACAACCGATTAAACCGCCCATTTTTTTGAAAGCAAAGAACCACAGATGAACGGTCTTTACGATGAAATCCGCATAGCAATCCACAGCGTCTGGAACCGGCGCTGGTTGGCATTGGCGGTTGCCTGGGGCGTTTGTCTGCTGGGCTGGCTTGCTGTTGCAATGATCCCCAATGCTTACGAATCCAAAGCACGGGTTCAGGTTTTGCAGCAATCCGTGTTGTCTAACGAAGTTGGCATTGGTCAGGGCGATCAACGCAAAAAAGTACAGCAGCTTGAACAAACACTGGTTTCTTCAGGCAATCTGGAAAAAGTTATTCGTGGGACTGACCTTGGCAACAGCATTGCATCTGACAAGGAAATGTCGGGCAAAATTGAGGGGCTTCGTGGCAAGATTGAAGTCAAATCGGATCTCGATGGCTTTTTTGCGATCACAGTCAAACATTCTAGCGGTAAGCTGGCTCGCGACATTGTGCAAAAACTGATCGATGTGGCCGAAGAAGACAATATTTCTGGTGACCGTAAAGAAACCAGCCAAACTCTGCGTTTCCTTGACGCGCAGTTGGAGGCGCGTCAGGTTGAACTGCAAGAGGCCGAAGCAAAGCGTGTCGATTTTGAAACCAAAAACTTGGGTCTGCTTCCCGGCGTTGGTTCGATGTCACAGCGGTTGGAGGCATCGCGTTCTGAACTTAGCCAAATCGAATCGCAACTTATGCAGGCAAACAGCTCGCTTGCTGCGCTAAACGGTCAATTGGCAGGGACACCGCAAACGATAAAAACGCCTTCTTATGGCGGCGGCGGCAGCTCTGCTCCCAGCGCCTTGTCACAAGCGCAAGGCGAACTCGCCTCTATGCGGGCGCGTGGTTACACAGACAACCATCCCGATGTCATTACGATGAAAAACCAGATCGCAGCGTTACGGGCAGCGGGCGGTGGCGGTTCTTCTTCAACAAGCGGTGGCGGATCATTTAGTACGCCTAACCCGGCCTATAGCTCGCTGCAATCGATGCGCGCCGAACGGCAAGCCTCTGCATCGGCGTTGCAGGCGCGCAAAAATGCCTTGCAAGCCGATATGGCGCAATTGGCATCCAAGCAAAGCGCTGAACCAGGGGTTGCAGCTGAAATGTCACGGATTAACCGCGATTATGAAGTGTTGAAGGCGCAATATGACAAATTGGCGGCAGACCGGGAGAACATCCGTCTTCGCGGCCTAGTAGAAACGCAAACCGATGCGGTTCAGTTCAAGGTCATTAACCGGCCACAGATATCAAATGTGCCATCGGCACCCAACCGGCCATTGTTGCTCACGATCGTGTTGTTTGCTGGACTTGGCATCGGCACCGGCGTGGCGTTTGCGCTGGGTCATTTGCAGAGCAGCTATCCAACGGCAGCCAAGCTTGAACGGGCAAGTGGTCTGCCTGTTATTGGTGCCATTTCACAAATGTTGAACAGCGAACAGCGCGCCGAACGCAAGAAAAAGATGCGGCTGTTTTTCGGCGGGGCTGGTGCGCTTGCCGGGGTGTTTGCACTTCTGATTGTCGCGGAATTCATCCAGCGCAGCATGACTGCGTGAGGAGGCAGGTATCATGAATAAACATACGTCCGTCAAATCCAGCGATTCTTTGCTCGAACGTGCATCGCAGATATATGATTTTGGTGCCGCGCTTCGTACGGGCGGTGCACCTTTGCCGCCACTGCCTCCGCTAAATGTGGCGGCAACAGAGCCAGTTACTATGCCAGTCGCAGCACCTGATGCGCCTGCTCTTGCACCATTACCCGCACCGGCGCAGGTTGCTATGTCATCACCGCGACCCGCCATGCAGCCACAGGCACCACGCGCCAATGGCCGTACCGCAGAAATCAACCGCGAACGTTTGCGCGGGCTGAATTTCATTGACCCTGATGGTCCGGTTACAGGCCTTTCAGAGGAATTCCGGATTGTGAAGCGGCAATTACTGTTGTCTGCACGCGGCGGTAAAGGCTTTGACGCTTTGCCGCACGGCGAACGTATCCTTGTGTGTTCGGCACATCCCAATGAAGGTAAGACTTTTTGCGCAATCAATCTCGCTCTGTCGATGGCGAGCGAAAAGGATAACCGTGTCCTGTTGGTCGATGCCGATTTTGCCAAGCCTAGCGTGCTTAATACCCTGGGTATCGAAAACAGCCCCGGCTTCATGGATGCACTTGCCGATTCTAGCGTTGATGCCGAAAGCTATATCATTGAAACCGATGTCGCCGGCCTGTCGATATTACCGGCAGGTGCGCAAACCAATCAAGATACCGAATATCTGGCGGCGGCACGGACGGCGGAGATCATCGATCAGCTGACCCGCAATGATCCGTCGCGGATTATCATTTTTGATTCACCTCCGGCACTGGCAGCATCGCCAGCGTCGGTTTTGGCGCTGCATGTCGGCCAGACGTTGATGGTGGTTCATGCTGATGTAACAACGGACAGTGCGCTGCGCGACGCGCTTAATTTGCTGAATGGCTGCGATCATGTGCAGCTTTTGCTTAACCGCGCCAAATTCTCTCCCACGGGCCGAAAGTTCGGCAATTACTATGGATATGGAGCTTGATCATGGACAACCGGATCACCAAAAAATTACTTCTCGTTAGCCTTTTAGGCGGGGTTGCTTTGTGCACGCCGTCAATTGCTATGGCGCAACAACTGGCCCCTGAATGGTCGCCAATGGATGAGGGCGCTGGCCCCGTAGAAGTACAGGGCGATGAGAGCGGTCAAGCACCACAGCGCGCCGGACGTAGCGGCCCACGGGTTGAAATAACCCCCTATATCGAAGCCCAACAGTTACTTGTTGCCGATCTTAAAAATGGCGGTGATGTGCTCACATACTCGACGGTAACTGTCGGCGTTGATGCGTCGGTGCAAACCCAGCGCGTTGAAGCACAGGTCAATCTGCGTTATGAACGTGTGATCGGGTATGACAGCAATGTCGATGACCAGAATGTTATCAGTGGCCTGGCGCGCGGTTCAGTTGCCATCACACGCGGGCTTAGTTTTGAAGCGGGTGGTATTGCGACCCGGACCAAAGTTGACGGTCGCGGCGCGTCAGCGACCAACTTGGTAGGTAATCCTGACAATGTGACGCAGGTTTATTCGGTTTACGCAGGCCCCACCTTTGCAACCCAGGTCGGTGGCCTTAGCGTGAATGCAGCATATCGCGCCGGTTATACCAAGGTTGAAAACCGCAGTGCGGGCGTGCTTCCCGGTGGCCAGCAGCAGCAGGAAATTTTTGACAACAGTGTCAGCCATTCAGCAACGGCATCGGTCGGTATGCAGCCCGGCGAACTACCAATCGGTTGGTCGGCAAGTGTGGGCTATGACCGCGAAGATGCAGGCCTCTTGGATCAGCGGTATGAAGGAAAATTTGCGCGCGTCGACGTAACTGTTCCAATTACACCCACTATCGCAGCGGTTGGCGGTGTCGGGTATGAGAATATCAAAATAAGCGAGCGTGACGCAGTCCGTGATGCAGGCGGCGCAGTTGTCCGCGGTGCAGACGGGCGTTTGCTCACCAACACGGCTTCCCCGCGTTTGGTCGCCTATCAAGATGACGGCGTAATCTGGGATGTAGGCGTGATGTGGCGACCGAGTGACCGCACATCGCTGGTCGCAACCTATGGCCGTCGTTATGGCAGCGATACATATACCGGCAGCTTCAGCTATGTTCCAAATAATCAATGGGCAGTGAACGTATCGGTTTATGATACCGTCACAGGCTTTGGGAACCTTATCAATGACAGCCTTGCCAACTTGCCGACACAGTTCCGCGCATCGCGCAATCCGTTGTCGGGCGACCTTGGTAGCTGTGCCTTTGGGCAAAGCGGCGGTTTCTGCTTTAACGATGCATTGCAATCAGCGTCATCGTCGGCGTTCCGCTCACGCGGTGTGACGGCGGCCTATAGTTCGACTGCGGGTGGTTGGGATAGTGGATATGCGGTTGGTTATAACCAGCGCAAATTCATTGCATCAGGTCTTGGGGCACAAGCCATTATCAATGGTCAGGTCGATGAAAACTATTTTGCCGCCGCGTATGTTGGCCGCGCCTTGGATCAACAATCGCGGATCGATACCAATGTCTATGCGAACTATTTCGATCCCGGTTTTGCCGGAGCAGCCGATGTTTTGGCACTGGGTGTAAACGCGGCCTATTATCGCCAGATTTTCCGCGGCCTATCGGCAACTGCGGCGGTTGGCCTGGATAGTTATAAGCAACAAGATTTCGATAGCGAACTCACCGGTTCGGCCCTTGTTGGCCTGCGGTATAGTTTCTGAGCTGACGAAAAAAAGAACCGGAGCTACCTAATGTACGATCAATTTTATGGCTTTAACAGCCGCCCGTTTCAGCTGACACCCGATCCGCAATTTTATTTTGAAAGCGGAACACACCGTAAGGCTCTTTCGTACCTCGGTTACGGCTTGGCTCAGGGTGAAGGCTTTATCGTTATCACGGGTGAAGTCGGTGCGGGCAAGTCAACGCTTGTAGGCCATTTGATGCAGACCATCGACAAGGCACGGCTAACAGCAGCGCAGATCGTCACCAGCCAGTTGAGCGGTATCGATATGGTTCAGATGACAGCTGAAAGCTACGGCATCGACACACGCGGACTGGATAAGGCCGCAACGCTTAAAGCCATCGAGAATTTCCTGCACGCAGAGGCGCGTGCGGGCCGACGGTGTTTGCTGATCGTCGATGAAGCACAAAATCTGTCGGTCGATGCGCTCGAAGAATTGCGGATGCTGTCTAATTTTCAGTTGGGACCATCGGCGTTGTTGCAGATATTCCTGCTTGGTCAGCCAGAATTCCGCGACCTGCTGCAAGGTTCAGCAGATCTGGAACAATTGCGCCAGCGCGTGATTGCGACGCATCATCTGGACCCGATGGAGGCCAATGAAGTTGAACCCTACATCGTCCACCGTATGTCACGCGCCGGATGGAATGGCCGTCCGCAAATTTCCGGCGATGCTTTTACCGCATTATATGCGCATACAGAGGGTGTTCCGCGCAAGTTGAATACGCTGATGAACCGCGTGCTTTTAATGGGTGCGGTTGAGCAGGTTGATGAAATCGATGCTGCTTTGGTGGCTGCTGTGATAGCCGATATGGCGGGCAAGCCATTTGAATATGAAGCGCCGATGTCAGCACATGGCGAAGTATTTCTGGCTGAACCGGTCGTTGCTGAGCCTGAAGCAGAAATGGCAAGCGAAGATATAATCGTCGATCAAGAGCCTATGATTGATGAGGAACCAGTATTTGAGGGTAAACCCGAAGAGTTTCTGTTGGAGGAAGTTGCAACTGATGCATCGGTCTTTGAACCCGCCACACTTGCCGCTGTTGTTACCGAAAAGGTTGAAATGCAAAACACACACTATCTGGATGCGCTTACAAATCGAGTCAGCGCGCTTGAAAAACACGTATCGAATCAAGACGAAGCTTTGCGCCGTGTTCTTGCCATGATGATCGATTGGATGGATAAGGAAAGCGATGTTCAGGCGCGTTATAGCCAAAGCAGTCGCGCTGCCTAAGGGCAAGATGGAAGGGAATATCCGGACTTGCGAAATGCGTTATCCGTTGATGTCGAGGATTGGTTTCAGGTCGGTGCGTTCGAAACAGTAATTTCGCGCGACACCTGGGATACGCTTGAATGCCGCGTAGAACGCAACAGCGATGCAGTGCTCGCTTTGTTTGATGATGCCGGAATTAAAGGTACATTTTTTACATTGGGTTGGGTTGCGGAACGCTATCCAGCTTTGATGCGACGGATTGTGGATGCGGGCCATGAACTTGCCAGCCACGGTTACAGCCACGACCGTGTGTTTACATTCACACCACAACAATTTGCCGCCGACATTGAACGGGCGCGCAAGTTGATCGAAGATACTTCTGGCGTTATGGTGACGGGATACCGTGCGCCAAGTTTTTCGATCGACCAGCGGACGCCGTGGGCACATGAAATTTTGGCCGAACAAGGCTATATCTATTCATCCAGCGTCGCGCCGGTAAAGCACGATCACTATGGCTGGGCAGATGCGCCGCGTTTTGCATTCAGGCCTGTAGCCGGTTCCGATTTCCTCGAAATTCCTGTGACAACAGCCATGCTCGGATCAAGGCGTCTTGCGGCAGGTGGCGGTGGATTTTTCCGTTTGCTGCCATATGCGTTTTCGCGCTGGGCCATAAGGCAGGTCAATATTGAGGATGCACGTCCCGCTATAATCTACTTCCACCCGTGGGAAATTGATCCGAGTCAACCGCGTGTTGCAAATGCACCAATGAAGTCCAAGCTGCGGCATTATACAAAGCTTGGCGCGATGGCGGGTAAATTGCGGCGTTTGACGAGCGAGTTTGAATGGGAGCGGCTGGACGCGGTTGTTGCCAGAGAACAGGCAAAGTTTACATGAACGCCCCGATGCTCCGCCCCAAAATCGCCGTGCGTGATGTCGTGCTAAGTGACGTAAATGAATGCGCACGGATTGATGCGTGGATCATGGCACATCCACTCGGGCTGCCGTTTCATAGGCCCGCTTGGTTGAAAGCGATAGAGGCGGGCACGGGCCAAGAAGCACATTGCCTGATTGCAGAAACGGCTGCTGGTGAAATGGCGGGTTTGCTTCCACTTCATGTGATCCATTCGCCGTTATTCGGGCGGGCGCTGGTATCTTCGGGCTTTGCGGTTGGTGGCGGAATACTCTGTGACAGCCTCACTACAACCCGCAGGTTGGCCATAGCAGTTTGGGACATGGCCGAACGCTGGAGCTGCCCTACAGTTGAATTGCGCGGCGGGGCACTTCCGGGCGGGAAGTGGACCGAAAAACGCGATGCCCACGCCAATTTTGCCCGTAGTCTTATGGCAGATAGCGAAGAAGAATTGCTCGCAATCCCGCGCAAACAACGTGCCGAGGTGCGTAAAGGTCTTGAGGGCGGTATGACCGTTGTCACAGGCCGCGATCTGGATACCCATTACGCGGTCTATGCCGAGAGTGTGCGCAATTTGGGGACGCCGGTTTTTCCGAAATCGCTGATGCAATCTGTGCTCAATGCCTTTGGCGATGATGCCGATATCCTGACCGTGATGCACGAAGGCCGTGCTGTTGCGAGTGTGCTTAGTATCTATCACAATGGCACGGTAATGCCGTATTGGGGTGGCGGTGTTTTTGAGGCGCGTAAGCTGCGTGCCAATGACCTGATGTATTTTGCGCTGATGAACCATGCCCGTGAACGCGGGTGTAAACAGTTCGATTTTGGCCGGTCCAAGACGGAATCGGGTGCGTATTTCTTTAAGAAGAATTGGGGTTTCGAACCTGAACCGATGGCCTATGCTGTGCGGACAGCCGATGGCAGCGAACCGCGCGATGTTAATCCGAACAGTCCGAAATATAAGGCGCAGATTGGATTATGGCAGAAACTACCGCTTGGTATCGCCAACCGTTTGGGGCCTTGGATCGCCAAGGGTTTAGGTTAAACCGGAATGCAGGAGATATTGTTCCTTGTTCACCGTATCCCCTGGCCAGCGGATCGCGGCGATAAAATCCGGTCGCACCATATGCTCAAGCGTTTGGCCGAAATGGCACCTGTGCATGTTGGTGCTTTTGCCGATGATGCGCGCGATATGGGTTTTGCCGCCGAAATGGCATCATGTTTTGCATCGGTGCATGTCGAACTGCGCCATAAACCGCAATGGCGTTCGGGATTGGAAGCGCTTGTAAAGTCCCAGCCAATATCGGTCGCAAGCTTTGCTTCAGATAGTATGAAGGTCTGGGTTGATGGCTTGATCGCCAGCGGACGGATCAGCCATATTGTTATCTTCTCCGGAGCAATGGCGCAATATGTGCCTGTCGGTTTTAATGGCCGCTTCGTAATGGATTTCGTCGATGTCGATAGCGCCAAGTTTGAGAGTTATGCAGGGGATGGCAACCCCTTTATGCGCTGGATCAATAAGCGCGAAGGGAGGATGCTGGCGGCATTTGAAAAACAAACGGCACAGCGTGCCGATGCCAACCTGTTCGTCAGCGATGCCGAAGCCGCATTGTTTCAGGAACGAAGTGGCAAAATGGCGCTTGCAGTTGGTAACGGCATTGATACGTTAATTTATGATCCGGCGATTAATGTCGCGCCTGTTACGCTTTCATCGCCGCTCATCGTTTTCACTGGCCAGATGGATTACCGCCCCAATATCGAAGCAGTCTGCGATTTTGCCGCGAACGCGATGCCAATTATTCGCAAGACGCATCCAGGTGCACAGTTTGCCATTGTAGGCCGTAATCCGACGAACAAGGTAACTGCGCTGTCGCAAATTGATGGCGTTACCGTAACCGGCGAAGTTGCCGATGTGCGCAGCTGGATCAAGGCCGCGGACGTTGTTGTCGCTCCTTTACGGATTGCGCGGGGTATCCAGAACAAGGTGCTCGAAGCGATGGCGATGGCAAAGCCTGTCGTCGTTTCACCTGCCGCCGCGCAAGGGATTGACGCACAGGACGGCGTGCATTTCTGCGTCGAGGATTCGGTCGTGCAAGAAGCGGCCCGGGTTGCAGTTTTGCTGGGCGATCCCGTGACCCGCGATCAACTTGGCCAAGCCGCACGCCGTCATGTGATCGATCATTATAGTTGGGCTGCACAATTGGCGGCGCTTGCTGATATCATGGGATATGTATCGCCATGAATGTAATTAAAAGCTCCGTCATTGCGAGCGAAGCGAAACAATCCAGTGTTGTGCAGGGCCGCCCTGGATTGCTTCACTTCGCTCGCAATGACGAACAGGGAAATTGGCGATCATCGCTGCAAATGCTTGGCCTGGCATGGGCTGGTTTGCTCCTGTTATTCTGGCGCGATGCTGCTGATATGGTGGCGATCTGGTGGAACAGTTCGACGTTTAACCATTGCCTGATTATCGTACCCGTCATTTGCTGGCTGGTGATGCAACGCAAAGAACAATTGGCGCAGCTGCACCCTCAAAGCTGGTGGCCGGCATTGCTGTATGTTGGCGCAGGTGCCGGCGGCTGGCTGCTGGGTGATGCAGCAGGGGTCGCCTTGGCGCGGCAGGCCGGGCTGGTGATGATGTTGCAAGGAAGCGTTGCGGCTGTTCTTGGCTACAACGTGGCGCGCGGGCTGCTGTTTCCCTTATTCTATATGTTTTTCATAATACCTTTTGGTGAAGAATTTGTGCCGATGTTACAAACTCTCACAGCAAAGATGTGTATGCTGATGCTCGCTTGGGTCAGTATCCCGTCCCATATCGACGGCATCTTTATCACCACGCCGGGCGGCTATTTCAAAGTGGCCGAGGCATGTTCGGGGGTAAAGTTCCTAGTGGCGATGGTGGCGATTGGTGCGCTGGTTTCAAACCTGTGCTTCACCCGCTGGTCCCGGCGTATCGCCTTTATGGCCGCGTGTGTCATTGTGCCAATCGTCGCCAACGGCAGCCGCGCATTTGGAACAATTTATATCGCGCAAAGCCAAGGTATCGAATTTGCCGCCAGCTTTGACCATGTGTTTTACGGCTGGATATTCTTTGCCATCGTTATTGCGTTGATCCTTGGGATGGGATGGCGCTTTTTTGACAAGCGCGCCGATGCCCCGGCCTTTGATCCTGCAAAACTGCAATCTCCAATTGGGCATAAAGTGAGCACCGGATTGGCGTTTGGCCTTGTTCTCTCCATTGCCGCTCTACCCGCCTTATGGTCAGCGGCTATTGCCCATCGCGGTGCAAATGTACCAAGCCAGATTTATTTGCCCGATGTTAAGGGCTGGGCAGTTGTGCCTTATGTGCCAGCTTATCCTTGGAAGCCCAAGTTTGACGGGAACAGCCACAACTTGCTAGGCCGTTATCGGAGCATCACATCGGGAGCAGAGGTTGATTTGTTCATCGCAGTGTATGACCGTCAAAGCGAAGGTCGGGAACTTGTCGGGTACGGGCAAGGCGCGGTTGATCCAGCTAGCCGCTGGGCATGGACAGCAAATTTGGCAACTCCTGATTATGCCAAAGCCGAACGGATAACTGCTCCGGGCCCTGTTGCGCGTGAGGTAATAAGCTTTTACCGCGTTGGCGGGGTTACCACCGGATCATCGGCGAAAACTAAACTTGCTACAATGAAAGCACGCCTGCTTGGAGGTAATCAACAGGCAGTTGCTATTTTGGTTTCGGCCGAGATGCCAGCAGGCAAGTCACCGCGTCCCTCGCTGGACACATTTATTAAAGATATGGGAAATGTAGATAAAATGGCTGACCGCTTGGCCGGTTTGGATTAAGGCCCAACGTATGTGCGGAATTACAGGCATTTTTCATATTGAAACGGCAAAGCCCGTTGATCCCGAACGTGTGCGCAAGATGGCTGACGCGATTGCGCACCGTGGCCCGGACGGATCGGGTGTGTGGACTGCGCCTGGCGTAGGTTTGGGGCACCGGCGGCTGTCGATCATTGATCTGGACGGCGGCGCGCAACCCATGCTGTCTGCGGATGAACGTATAGTCCTTAGTTTTAATGGCGAGATTTATAATTTTCAGGAACTACGTAAAGAATTACAGGCCGTCGGATATGAATTTCGTACCGACAGCGATAGCGAGGTTATCTTGCACGGGTGGCGGCATTGGGGAACAGAATGCGTGCGGCATTTTCACGGCATGTTTGTGTTCGCGATCTATGATGCCAAAGACCGGCAGCTGTTTCTGGCGCGGGATCGTTTGGGTGTAAAGCCGCTACATTATGCACAGATTGCCGATGGCAGTGTAATTTTCGGGTCCGAGCTAAAGGCGTTGCTCGCGCATCCCGCCCTTCGCCGTGATCCTGATTTGGCGGCAATTGATGACTATCTGGCGTTTGGGTATGTGCCCGATCACGCGTGTATCGTGCGCGGCGTAAAGAAGCTGCCTGCCGGACATTATCTGCTGCTGCAACAAGGCCGCCCTGTGCCGCAGCCGGTTGAATATTGGGACATTGATTTTTCAAACCGCGTTAAGGGCAGCCAAGGCGAACTCGAAGAAGAATTGCTGCGCCTGATGCGGCAAGCGGTGACTTCGCGGATGATTGCCGACGTGCCGCTCGGGGCATTCTTATCGGGCGGGGTCGATAGCTCCAGCGTGGTCGCGCTGATGGCTGAGGCGAGCGGCAGTCCGGTGAAAACGTGCAGCATCGGCTTCGACGTGCCCGAGCTGGATGAGACCGGCTATGCCCGCGCAGTGGCACAACAATTCGGCACGGATCATCGCGAGCGGCGCGTCTCGCCCGATGATTTCGAAGCG
>JAYUPC010000054.1:0-5227 GCA_043760355.1 Sphingomonadales bacterium | reverse complement strand
ATGACCCGCACACTGATTTCTTCTGGCTCACCCTTTGAAAAAACTGTCGGTTATAGCCGCGCCGTTGTGCAAGGTGATTGGTGCTTCGTTGCCGGAACAACGGGGCCTGATCCTGAGACCAAATTATTCCCCGAAGATATCTGTGCTCAGGTACGCAATGCCTTTGGGATAGTTGAAAAAGCATTAGACGAAGGTGGTTTTTCACTAAAAGACGTTGTGCGGGCGACCTATTATTTCACGGCAATAGAGGATCATGACAGTGCGACACCGATCCTTGGCGAAAAGTTCGGGGACATACGCCCGGCGGTAAGTGCAGTCATCGTCGCCAGCCTGATCCGGCCCGAAATGAAGTTCGAGGTTGAGGTGACGGCGTTGCGGAACAATTAGGGCTGTGTACATCTTCTTTATTTCACACGAAGACACGAAGAGTACACTTCCTTTTTCGTGTCTTCGTGTGAAATATAATAGGGCATGGTATGCAATAATGATGCAGACGCCGTTATGATACGCCATATCTTCATCATATATATGCTCGTACTCTCCTCGAGCTGCGCCACCCTGGGATCAAGAGAAATGCCGGTATATTCAGAAACAAAACCTATCATTATCGCGCATCGCGGGTTGTCGGGTGAATGGCCCGAACATACGCTCGCCGGATACAGGGCCGCGATTGATGCTGGCGCGGATTTTATCGAGCCCGATCTGGTGCTGACCAAGGACGGCGTTTTGGTCGCACGGCATGAAAACGAGATTTCCGAAACCACTGACGTTTCGGCAAAACCCGAATTTGCAGGCCGCAAATCGACCAAGACGATCGACGGCCAGAAAATGACCGGATGGTTCACCGAAGATTTCACGCTTGCCGAACTTAAAACCCTTCGCGCCAAAGAGCGCCTGCCATTACTGCGCAGTAAGGCGCGTGACGGGCAGTTTGAGGTGCCAACTTTTGATGAAATTCTGGCATTACTGGCAAAGGTCAATGCCGGGCGCACGGTTCCAATCGGCGTCTATCCCGAAACCAAACATCCCGGCTATTATTCCAAAATCGGCCTGCCGCATGAGGGGCCGTTGCTCGCGCAGCTTGCGCAATATGGCTATACCAAATCCGATAGTCCGGTTTTCATCCAAAGCTTTGAAGTCGATAATCTAAAGGTCCTGCGCACCAAGACCAAGCTTGCGTTGATCCAGTTGATGGACGCAGAGGGCAGCCCGCCTGACCATCCCGAAATGCCCTATGCCCAAATGGCAACTGTATCGGGGTTAAAGTCGATATCGGCCTATGCTGATGGTGTCGGGCCGAACAAAGCGCTTATTATCCCGCGCAATGTCGCTGGATTTTTGGGCGAACCAACACGCTTTGTCGCCGATGCCCATGCGGCGGGGTTGAAGGTCCATCCCTGGACATTCCGGCGCGAAAATTACTTCCTGCCGACGCAATATAAAGGCGGGATAGACCCGAGATCTTCAGGCGATCTGGCGGGTGAGATCAAGGCGTTTCTGGCGACTGACATCGACGGTCTGTTCACCGATAATACGCCAGAGGCCGTGGCCGCATTAGGGCGTTAACTAGCATATCTTTTGAGCGTAACCCAAAGCATCAAAACTGCCACCACCATCAAAGCGACCGCCAGCATATAAGGCGCGCCGGGGAAGAATAGGCCAACATTATCGGCATAAGCCCCGAACACACCTGTCATTATCGGCGGACCGATAATCGCGGTCATGCTGACGACGCTGGCAATCGCACCTTGCAACTCGCCTTGCGCATCCTCGGCTATTTTAGAGCTCATCAGGCTCTGCATTGCGGGGAAGGTCAGGCCGGTAATTGTCCCGATAACAAGCCCAGCGATCATCATTGATGTTGAACCCGCAAAGCCGATAACCAGATAACTGGGAATGGCGAACATCAAGCTCCACGTCGCCGTGCGTACCGCTCCGAAACGCGCAATCACCTTGCCAACGAACAATCCCTGGATCAACGCCAGCAGCATACCAAACAGTGCCACAGTGGCCCCGATAGTAAGAGGACCCCAGTTGAATTTGAGCGCACCATAATAGCTCCAGACAGCAAAATTGGATTGCGCTGCAAACTGCATAAAGAATATCGTGACTAGGCATCCCAAAACCAGCGGCGTCCTTGCCATCTGCACCATCGTACCAAAAGGATTGGCACGCAAAAAGCTGAACATCCGGCGCCTCTCGGCTGGTAAGGTCTCTTTAAGGGCAAACCAGCCATAGGCTGATCCCGCCAAACACAGCACACTAGCGACCAGAAATGGTACGCGGTCACCAAGCAAGCCAAAGGCTCCGCCAAGCGCCGGCCCTAAAACAAAGCCCGCCGCTCCTGCCCCGCCAAGCAGTCCATAAACAGCGCCGCGCTTATCAGGTTCAACGGTATCGGCAACGCAGCTGTTTGCCGCCGCCCATGTTGCGCCCATGATCCCAGAGATCATCCGGCCGATGAACAACCAGGTTAGCGTAGGTGCCCATGCCATCACGGCATAATCCACGCCTAGTGCCGCCAAAGTGACAAGCAAAATCGGCCTGCGCCCAAACCTGTCAGAAAGTCCGCCGATGATGGGCGAAAAGATGAATTGCATTACCGCATAAGCAAAGAGCAAGAGCCCGCCAATTTCAGCTGCACGGTCTAAACCTTCGCCGCTTAACCCCATTATCAACCGGGGCATGACGGGCACAATAAGGCCGATTCCCGCCATGTCGATAAAGACAATGAATGCGATCAGGCCAAGTGCCGGATTTTTTTGCAGTTCTGCCATATTCTCCCTCTGACTTTGAAATAGGCAATAGCACTGGCAGGGTCAACCGCATCTGAAATTGCGATTTTTCCCTCGATACTAGATTTAATAGGCTCTGAGCTTAAATATTATCTTCAACAGAGTGCTTCATGCTTTGTCTTGCTGATTTTACACGCTAAACCCTGTTGCATGTCCACACGACCCCAAACGCTCACCCTTGACCGCTCCACATCCCGCGCGAACCCGACGCCGACGCCGATGAAGCGGCTTACTGTGCCCCGTATTCGCCAGCGAAAGGGAGGAGAACCGGTAGTTATGTTGACGGCCTACACCGTCCGTATGGCGCAGCTTCTTGATCCGCATTGCGACATGCTGCTTGTTGGTGATTCGCTGGGCCAAGTAATTTACGGTCTGCCGCATACCGTGGCGGTGACGATGGAAATGATGGCCGCACACGGCGCGGCTGTGGTGCGGGGAAGCTATCATGCGGCGGTGATTGTCGACATGCCCTTTGGCAGTTATGAGGCATCACCCGAAGTCGCATTCACCAATGCCGCGCGCTTGCTTAAGGATACGGGTGCTGCGGCGGTCAAGCTGGAGGGCGGACGCGTTCTTGCCTCAACGGTTGAATTCCTTACCTCTCGCGGCATTCCGGTCATGGCGCATGTCGGATTGACGCCGCAAGCTGTCAACATGCTCGGTGGATACGGTGTACGCGGGAAAAGTGATGATGAAGCACAGTCGATCGTCGAAGATGCAATTGCGATGGATAAGGCAGGTGCATTTGCCATGGTAATCGAAGGGGTAATGGAGCCTATTGCTATCGAGATAACCAAGAGAGTATCCTGCCCCACAATCGGTATTGGCGCGTCGGCACAATGCGATGGGCAGGTCTTGGTGACCGAGGATATGCTCGGCCTGTTTGAACGTACGCCCAAATTCGTCAAACGTTATGGGGCGATGGCGGAGATGGTTGAAGGTGCAGTGACGCATTATGCCGATGAAGTCCGCTCCCGTGCTTTCCCCGGCACTGAGCAGATATATACAACCGGCCAATGATCGAATTTCATATCGTTGTAAAAGGGCAGGGCCTTATCAGGGCTGGCAAGTCGCACACACTGCGGCTAAAGACGGCAACGATATTCAATTAAGGAGGTCATTTTGGCTTTAGCACCAACAGATATGCCTGCCGGAAAAGACAGAAGTGGAAGCGACAAGGCTTTTTTGCGCGAAGTAGACGATGCCGTCCGCGCAAGTGACTTAAGCAGTTTCTGGAAGCGTTATGGCCGTTGGCTGCTCGTCGCGATTGTTGCCGCTTTATTGGCATTTGGCGGTTATATAATCTGGCAAAATCGTCTTCAGGCAGCGGCGGACAAGCAAAGCGAAGTTTTTGTTGATGCCATCGACAAATTGCAGGCCGGGGATAATATGGGTGCGAATGTTCTGCTCGCGAAACTCGCCAAGGCTGACCAGCCAGGCTACCGCGCTATGGCGCAATTGGTGCAAGCCAATTTGGAAGCGGAAAAGGGCGATGTTAAAAAAGCAATCGCCGCTTATGCCAAGGTTGCAGTTGATGACAGTTTGCCCCAACCGTTTCGTGATCTGGCTTTGATCCGGCAGACAGGTGCAGAGTTTGACACGTTACCGCCGCAAAAGGTGATCGACCGCTTAAAACCGCTCGCCGTATCGGGGAGCCCTTGGTTTGGTTCTGCTGGTGAGATGACCGCCATGGCTTATATGAAAATAGGCAAGGACAATCTGGCCGGGCCAATATTTGCACAGATTGCCAAACAGCAAAATTTACCGCAAAGCTTACGCGCACGTGCCACACAAATGGCAGGCGCATTAGGAGTGGATGCCGTTCAGCTTGACGAAAAGAAAGCGGATGCATCAGGGGACGCAACGAAAAACACCGCCGCGCCCGCGAAAGGGGACAGTTAAGTGAAATTTGGTTCTAAAATCCTGATATTGGCAGGTGCCGCAACGCTCATGAGCGGATGCGCAGCTATTAAGGGCATAGCGGGCGGTGGAGATAAGAAATCCACCCCGACTATTGGCAACCGTATCGATATCCTTGGTACAGAAGCCAATACCGATGCAGATGCCAATTTGGCTGGTTTGGCCGTCATATTACCCCCTCCCGAGGTGAATACCGGCTGGGCGCAACCCGGCGGTAATGCGGCCAAGTCGCCCGGGCATGTGGCCTTGGGTGAAGGCCTGACCCGTGCTTGGAGTGCATCGGTATCTGGGGCAACACCACGTGCACGGCTTGCGTCTGCACCAGTGGTCAGCGAAGGCAAACTCTATGTCATCGATACCGATGCGCGGATTTCTGCATTTGACGCGACAAATGGCGCAAAGTTATGGTCCAGTATGCTCGATGTTCAGGGCGACGGCAAACCATCCCTTTTCGGCGGGGGCGTTAGCGCAACAGCAGATGTGGTTTTTGCGACCAACGGTGTCGGCGATGT
>JAYUPC010000053.1:0-15909 GCA_043760355.1 Sphingomonadales bacterium | reverse complement strand
GCCAAGGGGCTGTCTTATCAGGATGCCGCCGCCGCGCTTGACCTGTCGGTTCACACCATTGGCGATCATGTAAAGCGCATTTACAGGAAAATGCAGGTACGTTCGCGCAGTGAGGCAGTGTTTGAGGCGGTGCAGAACGGCTGGCTGGACGGGTGAGCCCGAAACAAAAGCTGTCATGCTGAACTCGTTTCAGCATCCATCGCGCCGTTCAGGCCGCCGTTTTTAGGCAAAGCAAACGGCACGGTTTGCGCCTCAACACAAGCGGCGGTTAGAGCGGAGAAATGGACCCTGAAACGAGTTCAGGGTGACGAAGTGGTAACGCAGCAAATTTAGTTTTGCTATCTACCCCCAGGCACACTCAACTTGATCCGGCACCCTACACCGCCATCTCCTGCTTCAAACACTACCGTCCCGCCAAGTTTCTGCGCGCGCTTACGGATATTGGCAAGGCCGCGCCCTTCTTCTACCGCGCCGAAACCCACACCGTCATCCTCGATCACCACATCTAGCCGCGCGCCACCCTCGGCCAGATCGAATGCGACGCCAAAGCGCGACGCCTGGGCATGGCGGATGCAGTTTGACAGCGCCTCTTGTATGATCCGGTACAGGCTCAGCACCGCGCGTGTGTCCATCAGGAAATCGCTTAAACGCTGCGGTTTTGACCAGTCGAACGCCAGTCCCGCCGACGCCAGTTGCTGGCCTGCCCGCCGGTGAAACGCCGCCAGCGCTTCGTCCAGATCATGGCCGACATGGTCCAATGAATCCGCCATCAGCCGCAGGTCGGTGAGGCCTTTCTCAAGCTCCTCGGCAACGTCTTTGCTGTCGGCATCGTCGGCGCGGACCCGCATTAGCAATGACAGCAAATGCCCGCCCACGCCGTCATGCATATCGCGCACGAACCGTTGGCGTTCCTCGGCAATCGCTGCGGTACGGATACTGTCTTGCAGGGCGCCGGCTTGCTGCTCGATCACCACGGCCTGTTCGCGAATTTTGGCGCGCGCTTCGATAAAACCGGTCCACACCATCCTCCCCTCGGTAAGGACAAGCTGCGGCAACGCAAAGCCCGCCAGTGGCCATAATGCAGTACTGGCCCCCCATGATACGAACACCGAACCGCTATATCCCGCCAGTAAAGCACTGCCTGTGAACGCCGCTACCATCGCAGCAATCAACGTTCCGCCGATCACCGGATGCCGCCAGCCTTTACGGGCGTACAGCACAGCCAAGCCCGCCACCAAAATCCCCAAGCTTAGCCAAGGCGGCAGCAGCCCCGTGCCCTGATCGATCAAGGCGACAGAAAATAGCGCCCCGCCAATATAAAGCGCGCGGCCAGGCAGCAGCAAAAGCCCCGCCAGCGATAGCAGCAAACCCAGCCCGCCAAACGCCAATGCCCCGTGCCGTAACCGCGTCTCAACTTGCTGCATCATCGCGGCAAAAGCCGGACCATTGCGCGCCGGAACCGCAAGGATCAAAGGCTTGCGCTCTGCAAATTGTCCTTTAGGCCAACCCTGCAACGAAACGATATCTAGTCGGTTATTTTCGAAGCTTAACCGCGATGCCGGGATTTCAAGCATCATCCGGTACGGCCCGAAACCCGGCCCAAAATAGCGTGTTTGCTCGCCATCGCCGCCAACCATGCCATTGACCCACAAGGCCGCATCACCCGGCGATACGGGCATATAGAGCGCCGCCCCCGTGCTGGTCGGTAGCGGAAAGTGCAATTGCCGCATCGTAACTGATCCACCGTCACGCTTCAGTTGCGCCTGACCCTCGGCCACCGGAACAGGCTGACCGACTTTGTCCCCCGGGAAATACAATATGCTGTCGGGCGCAACGACCTGCGCATCAAACGGCCGCACATCGGGCGCGGTGAGCCATGCGAGCCCCCATATCCCGCAGGCAATCACCCAAATGACGGCGCGTCTATCCATATCCCTAAGCAACTCGAAAAGCCGATGATAGATTGCACGCACCCCCAAATGTCACCCCCCATATTCATGGGTCTATACCCGCACCCCGCCTGCGCCGATACTACTTTCATGTCGGTTGGGCATAACAAGGAGGAGGCAGATATGACGTTTAACTGGAAACATTCGGCGGGGGCATTCGCGATTTCGGTTGCGATGCTAAGCATCTCGGCAACGGCACAGGTGGCCACAACAGCGAAGCCGGTCGTGCCGCCAGCGGCTGAAAAAAGATGTATGGGTCCAGGCTGCCCTGGGCAAGATGGCACTTCAGTAGAGCGCAATGCGGATGGCGGATGCACAACACCTAGGTGCTTCAAACCCGGGCAGGCGCCAAATTCTAACGCCAAAAGGAGCCTGAATCCTCCGAGCTATGTGATCATTGATGGGCATATCTATGTTTTGGCCTTCAGGATGGGGAAAACCGATGCCGGCGCTCCTCCCCCCTATAATCCAATGCCAAACGAAGCTTATTATCTTAGCACGTTAACGGGCGAAATAGCCCGCGTGTTCGATCCCGGCGGAAAAAAGATGGATTGGAAAAAATATGGCCCCGGCTACAGATTTGCACCGGGCGAAGTACAAATTTTATCAGACCCAGAAGACGCATTTATTGACGTGGGTGCAACAGATTACAAATTTAACTTCATCCCCACGGAAAGAAGTGTTTACCCGCCAATGGAAGAAATAGATACGGTTCTTAAGGTGGTTCGGGTAAAATCGAAGAAGACCGTTAAATCGTTTAATAGCGAAACTGGAAAGATGGAATATTACAACAGAATTGCGGTTGGTTGCGGTAAAGGGCAATCATGTGGAACAGGGCCAGTGATCATCTTAATGCTTGATAAAGTCAAAGGGCGTTGGATTATACCTCCCTTTATTGACCCCAGTTTTATTTCTGCTGGTGATAGGGGCTTGTTCAAGTGGAAATACGAAGTTGGTCCCGGCGGAGTTTTAACGCCTGTGCCATCTCTTTAAAGTGATCGGGTTCCCCTGATGTGCGAGCACGCAAAGGACTAGTCTTGTTCGTTCATGACTGATGGTTGATGTATTACCAATGGTAATGGAGGAATACCACCATTTCCATTGCTTGCCGACCTTGGTGGGGAACCCAAATGTCACCCCCCATATATATGGGTCTATACCCGCACCCCGCCTGCGCCGATACCACTTTTACGTCAGTTTAGCATAACAAGGAGAAGGCAGATATGGCTTATAGTTGGAAACACACTGTCGGAGCGTTCGCGCTTTCAGCAGCGATGCTGGCATCAAGCAGCAGCGGAATAGTCGAGGCCAAAAAGGGCCAGAAGAACGACAAGATCAAAGATAACGGCGAAAGCGTCATCACCGACCCGTGCAAACGCCCCGGAACCCAGTGCGACCCCCGCCAAGGTGGGTCTTCGGCGGAGAAAAAGGGGCAAAAGAACGACAAAATTCCGGACGATCCGCCTGAGGCCGCCACCGAGAAGGGCATCAAGGACAAGGGCATGACAAGTTGCGGCAATTGCGGCCTGACCGGGCGAGAGGCGGCCCCGCCACCCGTCGACGACGCCTCAGCGCCAGCGACGGAGCGCAACAAGTCGGACACGATCAAGCCTGATCCACCCTTAGCCGGGCAACGCAACAAGTCAGACACGATCAAACCCGATCCTCCATTGGCTGGACAACGCAACAAGTCGGACAAGATCAAGGAGGGTCCTCCATTGCTTGGACTGAGAAACAAGACAGGTTGGATCATTCCCGTGCTTGGCGTTGCCTCAGCCTCAGCCCTTGTCGCATTAGCCGCAGGCGGCGGGAGCGATAATCCGACCAGCCCTCGGTGATTGTTATGTGTCACTTGCCCTGAAAATTCTGCAAATGACACATATCAACTCCTTAAAATTGGAGACACTATTATGAAGCATATACTTGCATTTGTCGCCGGAGCTATTCCCGCGATGGCTCTTGCCCAAATAGCTGTTAATCAAAATGCTGCGCCGGCGCCGAGCGAACGGGCATTAAAAATAGCTGCGTCAAATGAATATAAAACTGGACTTGATGCTATGCTCATTCGCGCAGGTGAGGGAAGTGTGCAGGTAATGTTCCGTTTGAACGAAGCAGCATTGCGGGGCGAACGCGGCAATGCGCGCACAGAAGCGTCTTACATCGCCCCGGCCGCCGAACGTAAATTGGGACAGGCATTGCTGTCAAAGATAATGCAGGCAAACGCTGTGCCGGATATTCGGCCCCTTGAATATGCGCCGATCGTGGCGGGCACTGTTAACGCCGCACAGCTGCGCGCAATCAGCAAATCCGGCCTTGTCTTTGATATGGAAGAAGTGACGGAAATGTCACCCACACTCGACAAAGCGGTGCCACGCATAAATGCCCCCGCCGCTTGGGCCAAGAGCGCAACCAAAGGCAAGGGACAGGGGCAGATCATTGCGGTGATTGATACCGGCGTAATGACCAGCCATACCTTTCTTACAGGCCGGGTTTTTGAAGGGGCTTGTTTTTCGAGCACACCCGCATTGTGCAGCACTCCCGGTCCGGGACCCGGAAAAGGGCAACCTTGCCCGATGGCAAATTGCGATCACGGCACCCATGTTGCTGGCATCGCGCTGGGCAAGGCAACTACAGCATTCCCTAATAATGGGGTAGCTCCAGAATCAAAACTGATCGCGATCAATGTGGCCAGTCAAAACGGCACCGGTGGACTTACGTTGTTTAATTTAGATATTATTGATGCTTTGGCTTATGTTGCTCAACGTAGTCAGCAGCCTATCTCGCTCAAAAATAACTCTCTTCCCAAAATTGCGGCTGTGAATATGAGCCTAGGCAGCTCAAATGGATTTACCTCCCCTTGTACGAATTCAGCATTCGAACCAGCTATTAAGACATTAGCTGATCTGGGTATCGCAACTGTCGTTTCTACTGGCAATAACGGTTTTGCGAATGCCACAAATAACCCATCCTGCGCACCCAGCGCGATTGCGGTGTCATCAGTGTATAATACACCCGGCGGAGGGCCGGCCGTTGCGAATTATGCGTCCTGGGTTGATTTGGTTGCGCCGGGTCATAGTGTAAATTCATCGGTAACTAGCAGCAATACCGCCTTTGCTGTCAAAGGGGGTACGTCGATGGCTGCGCCCCAGGTTGCGGGCGCAATTGCGCTATTACGGAATACCTATGGGTGGAGTTGCGACACGCCCGACAAGTTTGAAAAAGACCTGAAATCAAC
The DNA here is from genome assembly GCA_043760355.1 of Sphingomonadales bacterium. Classification (GTDB taxonomy): domain Bacteria; phylum Pseudomonadota; class Alphaproteobacteria; order Sphingomonadales; family Sphingomonadaceae; genus Sphingorhabdus_B. The sequence continues at coordinate 10,725 of JAYUPC010000053.1, read as the reverse complement.
GGGTACTCCTTACAATGTGTATTCGAGCGGACCGACGACGACACATTATCTAATCAACCTGCAAAAAATTTACACTATCAAGAATACTGGCCCTAATCCTTGTTAATATGCAAACCGATTTTTTATACTATTCCTCCCCCATACGCAGCGCCGCGATAAACGCTTCCTGCGGGATGCTTACATTCCCGTATTCCCGCATCCGGGCCTTGCCCTTTTTCTGTTTATCCAGCAGCTTTTTCTTGCGTGAGATATCCCCGCCGTAACACTTGGCGGTCACGTCCTTGCGCATCGCGGCGATTGTTTCGCGGGCGATGACTTTACCACCAATCGCGGCTTGGATCGGGATTTTGAACAGGTGCCTCGGGATTAGGTCCTTAAGCCTCTCACACATTCCCCGGCCGCGTGCTTCCGCTGTACCCCGGTGGACAATCATGCTCAGCGCATCGACCGCGTCGCCGTTGACTAACACGCTCATTTTGACGAGGTCCCCCTCACGGTGGCCGATCTGGTGGTAATCGAAGCTGGCATAGCCGCGGCTGATCGATTTCAATCGGTCGTAGAAATCGAACACGACTTCGTTGAGTGGCAGTTCGTATACAATCTGGGCGCGGCCACCCACATAGGTCAGCTGTTTTTGCACGCCGCGCCGGTCCTGACATAGTTTCAGGATGCTGCCCAGATATTCGTCGGGGCAGTATATGGTGGCCTCAATCCACGGTTCCTGAATTTCCGCGATGCGGTTTATATCGGGCATGTCCGCGGGGTTGTGCAGCTCCATCTCGCACGCGTCTTCGGTTTTGCTGCGGCTGAGTTGCAATTTATACACCACGCTGGGCGCTGTGGTAATGAGGTCGAGGTCAAACTCGCGGGTCAACCGTTCCTGAATGATTTCAAGGTGGAGAAGCCCGAGAAACCCGCAACGAAAGCCAAAGCCCAAAGCCGCGCTGCTCTCGGTCTCGAAAGAGAAACTCGCATCGTTGAGGCGCAGCTTGCTGATGCTTTCACGCAGCTTTTCGAAGTCAGCGGCGTCGGTGGGGAATAGGCCGCAGAACACCACGGGTTGCACTTCCTTGAAACCCGGCAATGCCTGCGCAGCGGGGCGTTTTGCGTCGGTGATGGTGTCACCCACGCGGGTTTGCGCGACTTCTTTGATCTGCGCCGTAATGATGCCGACTTCGCCCGCCGCGATTTCGGTGAGTATCTCCAGCTTGGGGCGCATACATCCGACGCGGTCGACCAGATGTTTAGTGCCGGCGGCCATGAACTGGATTTCCTGACCCTTTTTGATGACGCCGTCGATCACGCGGATCAGGATGACGACGCCCAGATACGGGTCGTACCAGCTGTCGACGAGCATCGCCTTTAGCGGCGCGCTGCGGTCCCCCTTTGGCGGCGGGATGCGGGTGACGACGGCCTCCAGCACCTCAGCAATGCCGATGCCGGATTTGGCAGAGGTCAGTACGGCGTTGTCAGCCGGAAGCCCGATGATTTCCTCAATCTCGGCCTTGACCTTGTCCACTTCTGCGGCGGGAAGGTCGATCTTGTTGATGACGGGGACGATTTCATGGTCGTGCTCGATGGACTGGTACACGTTAGCAAGCGTCTGCGCTTCCACGCCTTGGGCTGCATCCACCACCAGCAGCGCTCCTTCACACGCGGCGAGCGCACGGCTAACCTCATACGCAAAATCCACATGCCCTGGCGTATCCATCAGGTTGAGTTCGTAGGTCAGCCCGTCGTTTGCGATATAATCCAGCCGCACGGTTTGCGCCTTTATGGTGATCCCGCGTTCTTTCTCGATATCCATATTATCAAGGACCTGCGCCGTCATCTCGCGCGCGGTCAGGCCCCCGGTTTGCTGGATCAACCGGTCGGCAAGCGTGGATTTGCCGTGGTCGATATGGGCGATAATGGAAAAATTGCGGATACGGGAGAGTTCAGTCATTGCGGCGCTCTAGCAGGGCGTAGCGGCGATGTGAAGGGGGCCAAAAGGCGTAAGTCCAGCGCCCCAAGGGTCATCGCTTCTTGGCCTTGTCGTTTTCCTTCACGCCAATGTACGTTCCATATAGCGCACCGTCTTTTTATTATCCAGTACCGCCTCGCCCACGTCTGCAAATCCTAGAGCTGCGTGGAAGCTAAGTGAGCCGGGGTTGGGGGGATCAAGGTTGACTTCGCAAACTATGCGGACGTGTCCCGCCGTGCGTGCGCGGTCGAACAGGTCTTCGTAGAATGTCCGCGCCAGGCCCCGGCCTCTGGCTTGTTCCGCGACAATGATGCGGTCGACATAGATGAAGCTATCATAGCGCGCCTTGAACCAGAGGAAATTTGGGCTTTTATAAGCAGCATTTTGATCGAATGCGATGAGAAGGCCGTCTTTGCCCTCGCCAACCGATGCACTGTGGAATGCGGTTGCCAGCATCTGCGTCAACTCTTCACGGGTAAGGGGACCGGTCTCGGTGGCATGTGCATTATTGAGGTTTAAGAGGTGGTCAAGTTCGTTCATCCCAAAACTCCCGTAATATGTTTGAGCGCCGATTGAAACCGCGCCTCACCCTCACCCTGTACCAACGCCCATTTCACGCCGCGCGTTTCCAGCTCGGCCTTGCATAGTTTAAAGAAATGCTGGCGCTGCGCTGGTTCACGGTACACACGCAAGCCATCGTCAATAAAGGGAAGGTCGATATCGAGTAACAGGTACAGATCGGCATAGGCGTTGAAGTGTGTGAAATAAGGATCACGTCCGCCAAACATCATCTCCGCCCAAACTGCGGTTACCAACGGGTCGGTATCAAACAGGACGCGGACATTATTGCGACCTGCGGCGGTTTGGTTCATAGCATCTTGTGTACGGGCAATATGGACAAGTGCGGACATGTCGATATCGGTGCCGTGTTCCTCGCAATACGCACGGCCATATTCGGGCACAACCTCACACCCGAAATGCGCGGCAAGGCGCGTTGCGAGGGTGGACTTTCCGGTGCTTTCGGGACCGTGCAGGCAGATGCGTTTCATAACGAGCGCGGTTTTAGGGCCTTCATCCATTCGCGCAAGCCCATGATCGCAAGGATCAGGAATAGGCCGTATAGCCCTGCGGTCAGATTGAGGTCTTTGACCAGATATAACGGGATCGAAATCACATTGACGACAATCCAGTAATGCCAATTTTCAATCGCACGCTTCGCCATTAAAATTTGTGCCGAGATGGAGAGCATGGCGATACTGGCGTCCCAATAGGGATAGCTGGCATCGGTAACCTGCGCCATGAAGCTGCCCCATACCGCAATCGCAAGCACAGAGCCGGCGGCCCAGATCAGGCTTTCCTGGGTCGAGAGGCGCAGGACCTCGACTTCCCCCGCATCCTGCTTATTGCGCGCCCACGCCCACCAGCCATAGGCATTGGCGGCGAGGAAAAATACCTGAAGCCCGGCGTCGCTGTACAGTTTTGCCTGTGTAAAGATGACCGAATACAGCGCGACCATCACGATCCCGAACGGAAAGTTCCAAATATTACGCCGGATGATGAGCAAGATATTGATAACACCAATGACAACGGCGACGATTTCTAGCGTGGACATCTGCCTTGATTAACTGCGTCCCGCTTTTGTGCAACTCTGTTTTACGCGATTGACGCCGCGCCGCCTGCGTGCAAACAACAAAAGCGGGAACAGAGGAGAAATGAAATGGCTGGCAAAAGCGGAGCAACCAAAGGCGAAAAGAAAAAGGCGAGCGCGAAAATCAAGGACCTCGGCATGGGAGCTTTTGACGGAGCAAAAGACGCAACAATGGCGCTGGGTCCGCTTGCCGGTTTGGCGCGTGAGGATTTTGTCGGCGCAATTGGCCTGCTCCTCCGCCAGACAGCGGCCAATCCGGCAAAGGCATTAAACGCCACCAAGAATTTCAGCGAAGACGTGGTCAAGATCATGACCGGCAAGTCTGACCTGTCGCCTGATCCCAAAGACAAACGTTTCATGGATCTGGCATGGGCGTTCAATCCGTTTTTTAAGGCAGGTGCGCAATATTTCTTGGCGGTGCAAAAGGGCGTGAAAAGCTATATCGAGGACCTCGAAATGGACGCGCTGGAACGCGACCGCGCCAATTTCATTTCGCAGATTATTATCGACGCGCTGGCCCCGACAAACTCGCTAATCGGCAATCCCACTGCTCAAAAACGGTTGGTAGATAGTGGCGGACTTAGCCTGGTTAAGGGCCTTAAAAACGCTTATAATGATATGGTTCACAACGACATGATGGTCAGTCAGGTCAATAAAAAACCGTTCAAACTGGGCCAGAATATCGCAACGGCAAAGGGCGCTGTGGTCTACCGTGATGAACGGTTTGAACTGGTCCAATATGCAGCCACTACGGATAAGGTTTTCGGTATACCGCAACTCACCATCCCGCCGCAAATCAACAAAATGTACATCAACGATCTGTCGCCGGAAAAGAGCGTCATCAAATGGCAAACCGATCACGGCATCCAACCCTTCATGATCAGCTGGCGCAATCCTCATGGGGATCAGGGCGAATGGGGCATGGCCGAATATATCGACAGCTGCATGATCGCACTGGATGTGGTATGCGAAATTACCGGCAGCGATAAAGTCAATGTGTCAGGCGGCTGTTCAGGTGGGCAGACGATGTCGGTCCTGCTCTCCAAACTCGCGTCCATGGGCGACGCCCGCGTGAATGCCGTAACGATGATGGTTTGCGTGCTGGAGCCGCGTGCGGGCGATACCGAAGCCAGCTCGCTTGTGTCGCACAACGGCATTGCGCTGGCCCGGCAACGCGCCGCAAAAAAGGGTGTGATTGAGGGCAGCAGCCTGGCACGCGGGTTTGCATGGCTTAGACCCAATGACCTAATCTGGAACTATGTCATCAACAATTATCTGCTCGGCGATGATCCACCCGCGTTCGACATCCTGTTCTGGAATGCCGACGCAACGAATTTGTCATCCAGCCTGATGGGCGATTTCCTAGAACTGTTTGAGGCCAATGCTTATGCGAGCCCGGGGACATATGAGGTTGCGGAACACACGCTTGATCTGACCAAGGTGACCGCCGATATGTTTATCCTTGGCGGTTCCACTGACCATATAACCCCGTGGCAGGCATGTTACCGCTCCACGCAATTGTTTGGCGCAAAGAACGTCGATTTCGTCCTGAGCCAAGCCGGGCATATGCAAGCGATCCTGAACCCGCCGGGCAATCCCAAGGCGAAATACTGGATCAACAAAAAAGGCAAACTCCCCCCGGCCGATGTCGGCGAATGGATGAAGGGAACCGAGGAAGTACCGGGCAGCTGGTGGCCATATTGGATGGAATGGTTACACGAACGGTCCGGCAAAGAGGGTGTCGCGCCCAAGGCGACGGGTAGCAAAACGCATCCGGCAATGGAGGCCGCGCCGGGATTGTATGTGTTGGAGTGAGGGGGGTGAGGGCTGACGAACGGGTATTCGATGTGCGATTTGACGCGCATAGCCTAATTGTGGATTTGATGGACGGTCGCACTATTTCTGCGCCGCTCGCACGGTATCCACGCTTGGCAAAAGCATCCGTTAAACAACGAACGCATTGGAAAAAATGCGGCGGCGGCTATGGTATTCATTGGCCCGGTGTGGATTAGGATTTGAGTACGGAGGGGTTATTAAGGGGTGCGCCAGCTGCGAAGGCGGCTTGAGTTATGGGTAAGTTCGGCTTACTGGAACAGATGCAATAACTCCTAAACTCATATTTACTTTCGCGCTTGCAATGTAGGAATTCCTCTATCCCGAGCATTATCTTACACTGTCATTCAACTTTGGCTGTGAGCATCGTATCGGCCATGGCAGTGGCGCGTTTCAAAACGTTTCAGATGAGAATTTAGTGTGACTTTCCAGTTTTCGGCACAGCGACACCGGGGTTGCGAATTACGGTGAAGCACATGAGGCGTGCAGACGTCACCTTGCGATTGCTGTGTCTGCTTAGTCCTTTTTCTTTTGCGGATACTGGCTTATCTTTTTTACGGATTAATCAGGAGATTGCATATGACCGATTCCCCCAACCGATTGCCCGAAACCGAAAACTGGATTGAGGGGGCCGCGCTTAGCAGGCGTTCTGCCATCGCTGGAACGGCGGCTTTTATGGGCTATGCGCTCGCGGCACAGCCTGTCGTGCCGTCAACGATCACCACAAATACGGTTGGCCTTGATGCCGGGATGGTCGAATTTGCCACCGGGGATATCAAGATGAAGGCCTATCGCGCCAAGCCCTTAGTTAAGAAAAATGCGCCGGTAATCATCGTCGTACAGGAAATCTTTGGCATGCATGAATGGATCAAGGATATCGTGCGCCGCTTTGCCCATGCAGGATATTATGCCATCGCACCTGACCTCTACGCCCGTCAAGGCGACGCGACGGGGTATACCGAGATCAACAAGCTCTTCACCGAAGTCGTATCAAAAGTTCCCGACTCACAAGTGATGAGCGACCTGGATGCACTGACCATGTTTGTTGGAGCGGATGGCGGCAACAAGGCAAAGATCGGCATCACCGGATTTTGCTGGGGCGGGCGGATCACTTGGCTCTATGCGGCGCATAACCCCAAAATAAAGGCCGGGGTTGCGTGGTATGGCAGGCTGATTAATGCGGGCAAGCCACAGATGTTGCAGCCCAAAAACCCGGTTGAATTGGTTGACGCGTTAAAGGTGCCAGTGCTGGGCCTTTATGGTGCGCTTGATAAGGGCATTTCGGTTGCCGATGTGGATATAATGAATGCCGCGTTGAAGGCCGCTAAATCAAAGTCGAACATTCATCTTTATCCGCAGGCCGATCACGGCTTTCTGGCCGATTACCGTCCAAGCTACAATAAAGAGGCCGCTGCCGATGGCTGGGCAAGGGCGCTGGCGTGGTTTGGGAAAGCTATGAAGTAACGGCTTTAGTATGAAAGGGTGACGTAAGCGCTAACTGCGGCTAAGGCGTCGATATGAAGTCAATAATATTAGTAATGGCAGGTGGTGGCATTGGCGCGGTTTTGCGTTTTCAGCTTGGGCGTATGCTGGCCGCTTCACCCAGTGGCTGGCCGTGGGGGACGTTTGTGGCCAATGCGCTAGGCGGCCTTTTAATGGGTGTGCTGGCGGCTTGGCTGCTTCGCGCTGGGGAAGGGGCCGAGAATATGCGCTTGCTACTTGGCGTCGGTTTGCTGGGCGGATTTACAACATTTAGTGCGTTTAGCCTTGATATGATGCGAATGATCGAAGGTGGAGCAGTTGGATTGGCGTTTGGATACGCGCTGGCGTCAGTTGTCCTGTCACTCTTTGCTCTGTTCCTAGGTATGACAGCAGCTCGGATGGTGATGGCATGAGCAAAAAACCCGAACCTAAAGGCATCCCCGGCATCCGCGAATTTGTGGTGAGCGCAGAAGATGATGGCATCCGCCTTGATCGCTGGTTCAAACGGACTTTGCCAGAGGCGAGTTTTAACGAAGTCTCCCGCTGGGCGCGCACGGGGCAGATCCGTGTTGATGGCAAACGTGCGACGCCGGGTGACCGCGTGGTGACGGGACAGGCGATCCGTGTTCCGCCCGCCGAGATTGCAGCACCGGGTACACCAGCACGGCCTTCGCGGGTCAAGGAACGGCCCGTGCTGTCGGACGATGTGATCGAATTTGCACTGGGGATGGTGATCCACAAGGATGCCTATGCCATTGTAATCAACAAGCCACCGGGTCTTGCAACACAAGGCGGCACGAAGACGACAGAGCATGTCGACGGTCTGCTTGATGCGCTGACTTATGGTTTGGATAGTCGACCAAAGCTGGTTCACCGGCTGGACAAGGACACATCAGGCGCATTACTCGTGGCGCGCACGCCCCGCAGTGCGGCGCATTTTGCCAAGGCATTTTCGAGCCGCACGGCGCGCAAGGTATATTGGGCTTTAGTCGTTGGCGTGCCGGTTATCCCGGACGGCGTAATCGAGCTACCTATCGCCAAGCAACCCGGCACCGGTGGCGAAAAGATGCACGTTGACGAGAAAGAGGGTCAATCCGCGATGACCCGTTACCGGATTATCGAACGAGCTGGCAACACCTGTTCCTGGGTCGAGCTGCAACCCTATACCGGACGCACGCATCAGCTGCGCGTGCACATGGCGGCAATCGGACATCCCATTGTGGGTGACGGCAAATATGGTGGTAAGGACGCGTTTCTGACCGGCACGATCAGTCGCAAGATGCACCTGCACGCACGGCGGCTGCGCATTGACCATCCATCTGGCGAGGCGCTTGATATAATGGCAAACCTGCCGCCGCATATGGCGGAAAGTTTTGAGGATTTGGGGTTTGATATGACGCTTGGTGATTTGATGCCGCTGGTTACCCCTAAGGCGAAAGATACGGTTGAAGGCAAGAAGCGGCTCGTAGCCAATATTGCCAAAGCAGCGCGTAAAGAGCGCAAAGGCGAGCGGCGTTCGCGGGGCAGTGAGGTTGTAGCAAAGGGCCGTACCGATAATAAGGGCGTCGTTCAGAGGACAGGAACGAAAAAGCCCGCTACTAAGGGCAAGGCGATTGCGAAGAAACCGACCTCGAAAAAGCCGGGTATGAAGGGAGGCCTTAGACGCGGCGCTCCTGCGACACGCGGAAAACCGAAATAATGCACCCCAATTCCGCATTTCGCTGGAATGACCGGAATGCCCTTCGCGCGATTGCGCGCGAGATCGGTTTTGGTACAGTTTTTTCCGCCACGCCCGATGGTCCCCGCGTTGCGCACGTCCCTTTTGTCTTTCTGGATGACGACCGGATCGGATTTCACCTCGCCCGGGGTAACGGCCTGACCAAGCATCTCGATAGGGCAGAGGCTTTATTCGTGGTCAATGGACCCGATGGGTATATCAGCCCGGATTATTACGAGATGGACGATCAAGTGCCGACATGGAATTATCTGGCGCTCGAACTGCAAGGCCGTGTGTCTCGAATGTCGGTTGAGGAACTTACAGCACAGGTTGATTTGCTGTCCGCTGAACAAGAAAGCCGCCTTGCGCCAAAGCCTGAATGGACGCGGGGCAAAATGTCGGATGGGCTGTTTGATCAGATGCTTGGCGCGATTGTTGGGTTTGAGATGACGATTACCGCATGGCGCAGCACGGCGAAATTGGGCCAGAACAAGCCTGACGAAGCGCGTGGATTAGCCGCGGATGCTTTGGAAGCACGCGGTAACAAGGCGATGGCGCATTTGATGCGGAACCTGCCGGAATGAACCACCTGGCCCTGTTCGATTGCGATGGTACTCTGGTCGATAGTCAGGCAAGTATTTGCCTTGCGATGGAGAAGGCGTTTGTTGACGCAGGCATGGAACCACCAACGCGAAATGCGACCCGCCAGGTTGTCGGACTTAGCCTGTTGGAGATCATGCGGACTTTATTACCCGATGCAGAGGATAGTCTGCACCGCGATATGGCCGAGCGCTATAGGGCGGTATTTTTGGCCCTGCGTGGGCAGGGGCAGGTCGATGAGCCGCTATATGATGGCATACGCAAGCTAATCATCAATCTTGACCAAGGCGGCTGGATGCTCGGGGTCGCGACGGGGAAGTCGGACCGCGGGCTAACCCGTTGCCTTGACCACCACAGTGTCAGGGACCGTTTCGTGACGCTACAAACCGCCGACCGGCACCCATCCAAACCGCATCCTTCGATGATCTATCAAGCTATGGCGGATGCGGGTTCTGACGTGGCGACAACGATTATGATTGGCGACACCAGTTATGATATAGAAATGGGCCGTGTGGCTGGATGCCGGACAATTGGTGTCGCTTGGGGTTATCACAGCCATGAAGAGTTGAGCGCGTGCGGCGCGGATGCGATTGCCCATTCGGTCAGTGAATTGGCAGGCCTGTTGAAGGATATGCGATGAACGAAGATTATGATGCACAGATCAGGTTGCGATTTTTCATCATCGGCTTTGTCCGCTTGATGGGCGCGGTGCTGATTGCGTTCGGACTGGCCGTAATTGCACGCGGTTTTATGGACATTCCCAAGCCAGCCGGTGTTGTGTTCTTTGGCTTTGGCCTGTTTGAATTTCTGGTATTGCCGATTATTCTTTCACGCAAATGGAAAAGCCCGTCCGATCAATGAGGCGATTTTGGACAGATGTATGTGTTGAAGCGGTGGGTGACGTTTTTACGATCCGGCTTGACACGCGCAGTGTGAAGACACCGCTAAAAGCTGATTTGTGGTTACCCAATGTCGTGCTTGCCAAAGCTATAGCTGCCGAATGGGCAGGTGTGGGAGAGAAGATTGATCCTGCCGCGATGCCCATGACCGGCTTTGCTAATGCCGCGATTGACCGTGTCGGGCCGGAACGCGCAACATTCATTGATGCAGTTTCAGGCTATAGCGAGACCGATTGCTTTTGCTACCGCGCCGATGGGCAAGATGCGTTATTGGCATGGCAGCAAGCGGTTTGGGACCCTTGGCTCGATTGGGCACTGACACGATACGGGGTTGAGTTCACGATTATCGAAGGCATCATGCACAAAGCCCAGCCGACTGAAACGCTTGTGAAGTTGAAAGCCGAGGTTGTGGCGCGGAGCGACTTTGAACTGGCGGCGATGGCGAAACTCACGCATTTGGCGGGATCGTTGGTGGCGGTGCTGGCGCTGTTCGAACGGGTATGCGAACCACAAGAGATATGGGACGCTCTATGTCTTGATGAAGACTGGCAGGCTGAAATGTGGGGTGCGGATGATTTCGCGA
>JAYUPC010000052.1:0-16117 GCA_043760355.1 Sphingomonadales bacterium | reverse complement strand
GGGTTGATAGCTATCCGTTCGAGGCCGCATCCAAGCAGGCGGATGATATCACACGGGCGGTTGATATCCGCGAAACGGTTGCTGCACCGCAAACTGTGGTTGATGTGTATAATGCTATGCAAGACAAGTTTACGCCCAAACGCTTGCTCGATTCCACACGTAAATTGTTCAAAGGCGATCAGGTGCGTATTATGCTTTCCGCGCCAAATGCCGCGCCCGGTTCGCAAGAAAAGCTGGCGGCTGCGCTTACTGCACCCGTTGTGCGCAATACAAAAGTCCGGTTGGCCGAAACCAATTTCGGATTTGATGCACTCCCAAAATTGGGGGCAGCAGGAACCGTTTTGAAACAGGATAATGTCGCACGATATGAACTCGAACGCCTCGAACTGTCCAATGGCGTACGGGTACTGATGTCACCCAATAAGGCCGAAAGTGGTCAGATCCGTATGGTCGTCCGTTTTGGTAAGGGGTATCAGGCGGTGTCGTCAAAGGCCGCGAATATGCTGTGGGCGGGTGAATTTGTGCTCGGTGAAAACGGCATTGGAAACCTTAAGCTCACACAGATTGAACAGATGATAAACGGGCGCCGGATCGAACTGTCATTCGGGATAGATGCCGATGCGTTTCAATATACTTCGACCACACGGCAAGACGATTTGGCCGATCAATTAAAACTGATCGCCACAAAACTGGAATTTCCGGGCTGGGATCCGGCCCCGGTTGCGCGGGCAAAGGCGCTTGCCAAACAGGGGTATGACGGCCTTGAAATGTCGGCAATGGCGGTGTTGCAACGCGATCTTGAATATCTGCTGACGAACCGCGATCCACGTTATAAATCAGCAGGGCCTGCAGAAATTAATGCGGTAACGCCCAAGGCGTTTGAAGTATTTTGGAAGCCGCTGCTTGGCACCGGGCCAGTTGAGGTTGCGATATTTGGTGATTTTGATCGCGACAAAGCCGTAGCCGCATTGCTGCAAACATTCGGGGCGATGAAGAAACGTCCTGCATCGCCGCCCGCTGCCGGTGGACTGACACGACAGTTTCCTGCGCCCACTGGTGTTGTTACGCGGCTTACTCACAAGGGTCCTGCGGATCAGGCTGCGGCTGTAATCGCATGGCCAACGGGTGGCGGTTTGGTACGGATTACCGAAAGTAGGCAGTTAGAAGTACTCGCCGCTATATTCCGCGATCGTCTGTTCGAAAAATTCCGCGCCGAACAAGCCGCAAGCTACAGCCCCGACATGGCAAATAACTGGCCAGAGAATTTTGATAGCGGCGGGTATCTGATGGCATATAGCCAAGTGAAACCGCAGGACACCGATCGATTCATAAGCTTTGCCAATGAAGTGGCCGCCGACCTTGCCGCAAATCCTGTCAGTGCAGATGAATTGCAACGTGCAATTGAACCAATCAAGCAATCTGTTGAACGCGCATCATCGGGCAACACATTCTGGCTGGGGCAGTTAAAAGGTGCATCTTATAATCCGGCGAAGATTGATGCTCTTGGCCATTTGTTAAGTGATTATATCCAAGTCGATGCGGCGACCCTGCAGGCGCTAGCCAAGAAATATTTCCGCGCGGATACTGCATGGAAAATGACGGTAATGCCAGCCGGTAAGGTGACATCCTAACCAACCGCGCCGTTATCCGGGATAGCGATCAAATTTGGGCAAATCATGCGCATGTGCCATCCATCCGATTTGTTCCGCAGTTTGGATATGTGCTCCGGGTATGAATAAATCCGGATCATCAAGTGTAACACTTTGGATGTCGACAATGCCGGGCAAATATTCGGCGTTGCGATAGGTTAACCCTGTTCCGCATTTCGCGCAAAACCCGCGCATTGATGAACCCGATGAGTTGAAGATTGTGATGTCGCCTTGCAGCAGAGTAAATTCGTTTTCGGTAAAGGCTGCCTACGCAACCATCGGCGCGCCAGCAGATTTCCGGCAATCACTGCAATGACATAGGGCGATATGCCGGGGTTCACCGATCACTTCATACCGCACCGCGCCGCACTTGCATCCGCCAATGGCCATGACAACTCTCCTTCAAATTAAGGCGTAGCTAAAGCACATATTTCGACAGATCGGTATCCTTGGCAATGCTCGAAAGCTGCTTTTGTACATAAGCTGCATCGATTTTGATCGTTTCGCCGGTTCGGTCTTCGGCATCAAAGCTGATATCTTCGAGCAGTTTCTCCATGACCGTTTGCAAACGCCGCGCACCGATATTTTCAACCGTATCATTTACGTCCGCAGCAATCTGCGCGATCGCATGTATCGCTTCGTCATCAAATGTCACGGTCACTTCCTCGGTGCTGAGTAATGCCGTATATTGCTGCAATAAATTGGCCTTAGTTTCGGACAAGATACGCACAAAATCATCCTTGGTCAGCGCCCGTAATTCGACGCGGATCGGCAAGCGGCCTTGCAGTTCGGGCAGCATATCGCTTGGCTTGGAAATGTGGAAAGCGCCCGATGCAATGAACAGCACATGATCGGTTTTCATCGGACCATATTTGGTGGCAACCGTGGTCCCTTCGATCAGAGGCAAAAGATCACGTTGCACGCCTTCGCGGGACACCGAACCGCCCCGTACGTCGCTGACTGCGATCTTGTCAATTTCGTCTAGGAAGACAATGCCATTGGCCTCGGCATCGGCAATCGCAGCACGCGCGACGTCATCCTGGTCAAGACGTTTTTCGGATTCTTCTTCAACCAGCTTCGTCCATGCGGCTGGCACAAACATCTTGCGGCGTTTCAGATTGTCTTTGCCAAACGCCTTACCCATCATTTCTCCCAGATTTATCATCCCGACCTGACCACCCATTCCGGGAATTTCCATCGGTGTGTTTGGCGCATCGGCGACTTCGATTTCAATTTCGACATCGTCCATATGGCGATCACGGATGCGTTGACGGAATGCTTCACGCGTGGCTTCGCTGGCGGTTTCGCCCGCAAGAGGTTTTAGGATACGTTCCATTGCCGCTGCCTCGGCAGCCTCTCTGACGAATTCGCGGCGGCGTTCTTTTTCAAGGCGCACGGCTTCTTCGGCAAGATCGCGGGCGATTTGTTCGACGTCCCGGCCGACATAGCCAACCTCGGTGAATTTGGTGGCTTCTACCTTGATAAAGGGCGCGTCGGCGAGTTTTGCCAAACGTCGGCTAATTTCGGTTTTTCCGCAGCCGGTGGGGCCAATCATAAGAATGTTTTTGGGCGTTACTTCGTCGCGCAGTTCAGGTGAAAGGCGTTGGCGACGCCAACGATTGCGCAGGGCAACCGCAACTGCGCGCTTGGCATCAGCCTGACCAATGATGTGCGCGTCGAGGGCCGCCACGATGGCTTTTGGTGTTAGGTTCTGGTTCATGATTATGTCCTATTTACCCTGGGCATGGGCGGGAAGATCAAGTTAAGCTTTCCAGTGTTTCAATGGTAACTTGATCATTGGTATAAACGCAAATGTCAGCAGCAACTTTCATTGCTTTGCGCGCCAGAACCTCTGGGTCTTTCTCATATTCCATCAAGGCCCGTGCAGCTGACAGCGCATAATTGCCGCCTGATCCAATCGCCGCAATCCCGTCAAGCGGCTCCAGCACATCGCCATTACCGGTCAGGATCAAGGTCACTTCCTTATCTGCAACGATCATCATCGCTTCCAAATTGCGGAGATATTTGTCGGTACGCCAATCTTTCGCCAGCTCTACTGCCGCCCGCATCAATTGGCCACGGTGTTGCTCCAGCTTCTTTTCAAGCCGTTCAAACAGAGTGAATGCGTCCGCGGTTGCACCGGCAAAGCCGCCGATCACTGATCCGTCGTGCAGACGGCGGACCTTTTTTGCATTGGGCTTCATGACAGTCTGTCCCATGGAAACCTGCCCGTCTCCAGCAATAACGACGGATCCATTTTTGCGGACGGACATGATGGTGGTCCCGTGCCAAACGGGTGCCGTATTATGGGTATTATTGTTCATGTAAACGATATGGGATCGCCGGTAATAAAGCGCAAGGGGATGCTGTTATCCGCGCTCGCCCAAATGCCGTTCCCAGTTAAGTGCATGTTTAACGATGATATCCAAATCATCGTAACGCGGCTTCCATCCAAAACGTTCAACAATAACGCGGTTGTCCGAAATCAATGCATCGGGATCACCTGCACGGCGGCCCTGCATATTGCGGACGAGTTTGTTGTTGGTGACCCGGTCAACGGCATCGAGGACCTGCATTACCGAATAACCGTGGCCATAACCGCAGTTAAGCGTGTGGCTGCGTGACGGATCAGCGATCAACGCCGCCAACGCGATAACATGCGCAGCGGCCAGATCGGCGACATGGATATAGTCACGCACGCCTGTGCCGTCTTCTGTGTCATAGTCATTACCAAACACGCTGACAGAAGGGCGTTTGCCAAGCGCAGCTTCGGCAGCGATCTTTATCAGATGCGTGGCACCAGCGGTTGATTGGCCGGTACGACCTTCGGGATCAGCTCCAGCGACATTGAAATATCGTAGTGCACAATAGTTGAAGTCATGTGCGGCTGCCACATCACGCAGCATCATCTCGGTCATCAGCTTGGACGTGCCATACGGATTGATCGGTATAGTCGGCATATCTTCGCGAACAGGGCTTGTTTCAGGAATGCCGTATGTTGCCGCCGTTGATGAAAATATCATATGTTTGACACCAGCGGATATTGCCGAATCGATCAAAGAACGACTAGCGGCTGTATTATTTCTGTAATATTTGAGTGGATTATCGACCGATTCGGGAACCACTACCGAGCCGGCGAAGTGCAATACGGCGCCGATATTGTGACTGCGAATCGATTTGACTATTAATGCTTCATCGGCAACATTGCCTTCAATGAAGGGAACGTCATCGGGAATTGCCCAGCGAAAACCGGTTACCAGATTATCGATAACGACAGGGGACCAGCCAGCATCTTTAAGGGCAAGCACGGCATGGCTACCGATATATCCTGCCCCACCGGTCACCAGGATGTTGAATGGTTTTTGCTGTGTCATGCAAGCAACTCCGAATCTGATGAATAGTCAGATACAGATTTTTTCTTTTAAAACAATTAAGTTAGGCAAAAAAAAGGCGACCCACAGGCCGCCTTTTTAAATATTTAATATAAGCTTAGCGTGGACTTGTTGGCGAGTTATTGCTACCACCAGTAGCAATAACAATACCACCAATTACAGCCGCAGCAGCAAGAATAGCGACTAAGGCGCCGCTACCGCCGCCTAATTTGTTTTCAGCAGAACGAATAGCTGCTGTGCGCTTAACTTTTGAAACTGCCGTTGATTTAGCAGCAGGAACCGCGGCAGCCATTACAGGTGCACTTACCAAAGAAGCAGCGGCGATAACAGCCAGAGAAATTTTACCAAAACGCATTATGAAACTCCTTATTATCATACACTTTTGCATATTAGTACTAAAGCCCTAAATAATCAAGAACCAAATAGCGATATGTGAAGGTTTTAGCGGGGGCTAGAACCATCTGATGATGCAATAATAATTCCACCGACTACAGCCGCTGCAGCAACAAGAGCAACAATGAGACCAGTGCCACCGCCTACTTTGTTTTCATTCTTGCGAACAAAAGCAGTACGTTTAACTTTCGAAACTGCGGTCGATTTTGCGGCTGGAGCCGCAGCTGCCATTACAGGCGCGCTAATCAAAGATGCGGCAGCGATAGCAGCCAAAGAAATTTTACCAAAACGCATTATTGTGCTCCTTATTTGATTTTGTGCATTACTTTCATGATTTCCTTATACAAAAATCCTGATACTTCAAGCTTTGAATCATAATCAGTTCGTAAAAATACCGATTTTTCCGAACTGTTGCTAAATGCGCGCAATGTGATTTAATGGATGGGATAATTAAGTCACAAGAGCTATAGTATAGTGATTGAATAGTTTCGTATCGGGGAAAACGCACATGGGTACCTTTTTCGAAAGTATAACAAGCTTTGTTTTACGCAGATTTAGTCAGCTTTTGCTCGCGCCCAGAATTGCAAAAAGAGTTTTGGTATTTTCGGTAGACTGCATTCTTTGTATATTTGCAGTCTGGCTTTCATTCTCTTTACGACTTGGTGAATGGCAACTTTGGAACGATGCGGTTGCCAAAGTTATGCTTGGTGCATTCTTGCTTTGGCCTGTAATTTTTATCTGGCTTGGCATTTACCGTTCGATATTTCGCTTTGCCGGTTCGGGGACGATGGTTGAATTGATGCGTGCGGTCGGATTGATGGCTATATTTACAATCGGAGCATTTACAATCTACAGTGTACAGAGCGTACCGCGGACCATTGGTGTATTATTACCACTAGTGTTTTTCATTCTGATCGCACTTAGCCGTATATTGGGCCGCTATATATTGGCTGATCTATTGGGACAAAGGGCCTATGGAGGCGATACCAAGCGGGTTTTGATATACGGTGCAGGCAGCGCAGGACAGCAACTTGCGTTATCGATGCGCCATTATCCCGGAATGTTGCTGTGCGGGTTTGTCGATGATGACAAAAGGCTAGATGGCCAGAAGCTTGATAGCATCCGTGTTTTTCATTCTGCGGATATGAAAAAAATCATCGAAAAGCTTGGGATCAGCGATGTTCTATTGGCTCTACCCTCGCTAAGTCGCGCCCACCGAAAGACGATCATCGGCGAACTCCAGAAATTTTCGGCCCATGTTCAAACACTACCCCAAATTCAGGATATCGTTGCAGGCAAAGTTACCATTGGCGATTTGCAGGAGGTTGAGATCGAAGATTTATTAGGCCGCGACCCCGTTGCACCTAATGAATTGCTAATGGGAAGAACAATCACGGGCAAAACGGTCTTGGTAACTGGTGCGGGAGGGTCGATTGGTAGCGAACTCTGTCGCCAGATTATGGCTATTGGACCGCGCAAGTTGATACTATCTGAAATGACCGAACATGCCCTGTACACCATTGAACAGGAATTGATTGAACGGGTCAAAACAGGCCTCGCCAGTGCGAATGTCGAGATTGTGGCGGAGCTCTCAAATAGTGCAAGCAGACGACCGGTCCGCTCCTTGTTTGCCAAACACCGGCCAGACACAGTTTTCCATGCGGCAGCATATAAACATGTCCCGCTTGTTGAGCATAATCCGGTGGCGGGTATCGGCAATAATGTCTTTTCCGCCCTGAATACTGCACTTGAAGCGCGAGCAACAGGGGTGTCGCATTATATCCTGATCAGTACAGATAAGGCGGTTCGTCCGACCAATATTATGGGAGCAAGCAAGCGCGTTTGTGAACTGGTATTGCAAGCGCTGGCTAAGGACGCAAATGCGTCTGGATCCACTACAAAGTTCTCCATGGTGCGGTTTGGTAATGTGCTGGGTTCAAGCGGATCAGTTGTGCCGCGATTTAAGGAACAGATTGCCAAGGGCGGCCCGGTTACGCTTACCCACCGGGATATTACGCGGTATTTCATGACCATCCCTGAAGCGGCCCAGTTGGTGATTCAGGCAGGGGCCATGGCAAAGGGTGGCGAAGTATTCGTGCTTGATATGGGGAGCTCGATCAAAATCTATGATCTTGCTGCAACCATGGTTCGTCTTTCGGGATTGACGATTAGAGACGAAGAAAATCCTGATGGTGACATAGCAATAGAAGAAATTGGCCTTCGTCCGGGTGAGAAGCTGTATGAAGAATTGCTGATCGGTGAAAATCCTGCCGAGACCAAGCATAAGCGGATCATGCAAGCGCGCGAGAAGCATATTGACTGGGGTGACCTTGAACCAATGCTCGAAGAATTGCGAGGTTATGTCGATCGCGGTGACCGCGATCAAGCGATCACCCTCCTGCAAAAATTGGTGCCCGAATATCAACCTGCATTAGTATATGAAGACGACAGTCGTGCGCTTGCTTGATTATAACGCAGCATGTTTATGAAAATCGCTGTCCATCAAATGTGCAGCGGTATTGATCCTTGTGCAAATGTTGCGGTGATGCAGGAAGCTGTTGGTATTGCGGCGGCGAACGGGGCGGATATGTATTTTGCCCCGGAAATGTCCGTTCTTCTTGACCGCGACCGGGCAAGGGCGCGGGAAAACATTGTTGCTGAAGAAGCGAGCGAGGATTTGAAGGCACTGCAATTGTCGACGTCGCAGCACAATATTTGGGTGCATCTCGGATCGCTGGCAATCAGGTCTGACGCAAACGGATTGTTTGCCAATCGCAGCATAATTATCGACAACACAGGCAAAATCCGGGCGCGCTATGACAAGATACATCTGTTTGATGTACAGCTTTCAACCGGGGAAATCTGGCGTGAATCGAATGCGTATGTACAAGGGGATGCTCCTGTCATTGCAGTGACGCCGCTTGGTTCGATGGGGTTGTCGATCTGCTATGATATGCGCTTTCCTGATCTGTATAGTGCCTATTCCAAGCGCCAAGTCGCGGTTATTGCGGTGCCTTCATCCTTTACTGTGCCAACTGGGCAAGCCCATTGGCATACGCTGTTAAGGGCGCGGGCGATTGAGGCAGAGGCTTTTGTCATTGCCGCAGCGCAATCGGGTCGCCACGCAGATGGTCGCGAAACCTATGGCCATTCATTGGTGATTGATCCTTGGGGTAAGGTCTTGCTCGACATGGGCGAGGGCGAAGGATTGGGTTATGCAGAAATCGATCTTCGCCGGATAGATGAAGTGCGCGCCCAGATACCGGTTCATGCCAATAGGCCGGAAATCCGGAATGTTATTGAGTTTGTGACCTAGCCTTTAACCCTGGCTTGCGTTTCAAGTAATGTTCACGCCATGCAATGACCAAACCGGCGGCAATAATGATCGGCGCGCCGATCCATACGCTGTGACTGGGGATATCTCCAAAGATCAACCATCCAAAAAGTAAGGACCAGATCAGACCGCTATAATCCATCGTCAGTATCGCTGCGACTGGCGCATAGCGTAAAGCAGCGGTCAGCAGGATCTGGGCGACCGCGCCTGCGGCTGCCAATCCGGCAATCAGCATCCAAGTCGCGCTATCATGGCTGCGTGCAAAGAACAGCATCGCAATACCCAAAGGGATCATCGAGCATAGGCTAAACCAGAATACAATCGCGCCTGTGCTTTCGGTTTGTGACAAGCGCCGCAGTTGAATGGCGACACAGCCGGTCAGTAACGCGCCGCCAAGTGCAATTGCCGTGCTGGTTATATTAAATACGCCGACACCAGGCCGCACCGCAATCAAGACACCAACAAAACCCAATAATATTGCGCCCCAACGATACCGTCCCGTGGGCTCCCCTAGTAATAAAGTGGCAAGGATTGTCGCAAATACAGGGGCTGCAAACCCTATCGTTGTTGCCTCGGCCATCGGGAGCAATGTCATGCTGAGGAAATTGAATATCATCGCGCCTAAACCCAATATCATCCGCAGGCCGTGTCCAAATGGATTTCGCGTCCGGATCGCGCTTAGATTGCCCGTCCACCACAGCCAGGCAACCACTGCTGGTAATCCCGCCAATTGCCGCCAAAAAATGCTCTCAGCAATATGAACGCCGTGATTGCCAGCCAGTTTAACAAAGACAAACATAACTCCAAGCACAGCCATAGCGGCCAAGCGCAAGAACAGGCCGAGTATTGGCCGGTCGACCGGTTTCATATTGGCATCAGAGCGTGGAATTATGATCGGATCGGCCATTGACTTCGGTTAGGCCAAAGCAAGCCCCTTGACCATAACGATCATCGCAACCATCTGGTGGGTAATGGATATGTTAGATATAGAATATTGGTCGGATCACATCCTGATTGCGATATCCATAAGCGCCGGGATATCATTCTGCATCAGCGCATTTGCCGATAGAGCCCGTCAACGCCGGAAGAATATCGAAGCCGTTGGCTTTATGCCTTGGACCGCGATCAGCATATTTGCCGTACTGGTCGCATTAATGGCTGGCGCAATGGCGTATAAAGCTGGTTGAGCTTTGCAATCAGCCCAGACATGCCTCAAGAAATGGCTGATCAAATCCGAACTGGCGCGCTTTTTCGAGAGTATAAGGGCGGACACCACCGGCAACCCATGTGCCGTTGATCTTGCCATCGGCGTCTTCATCCAGATATTCAAATTTGAACAAATCCTGTGTCACGATGACATCGCCCTCCATCCCAATTACTTCAGTAATCTGTGTGGTACGACGTGAACCATCGCGCAGACGCTTGACCTGCACGATCAGGTCAACCGATTCGGCTATCTGGCGCGAAATCGCTTCTTTTGGAATTTTGATATCGCCCATCAGAATCATATTTTCCATACGACCCAGGCATTCACGCGGATTGTTAGCGTGGAGCGTACACATCGAACCATCGTGACCCGTATTCATCGCGGCGAGCAAATCAAAGCACTCCGCACCACGAATTTCGCCCAAGATAATCCGGTCAGGGCGCATACGCAGGGCGTTTTTGACGAGGTCGCCAATGGTGATCGCACCTTTACCTTCAAGGTTTGGTGGACGTGTTTCAAGGGGCAGCCAGTGTGGCTGTTGCAAGCGAAGTTCGGCGGCATCTTCAATCGTCAGCACGCGTTCGCCGGGATCAATCATCTTTGACAGTGCATTGAGCATTGTCGTTTTACCTGAACCCGTACCGCCCGAAATAACAATGTTCATCCTGCAGGCGCCAGCGATTTTGAGCGCGGTGGCCATCGGTTCATCCATCGAACCAAAGCCTTTGAGCATATCAATCGTGATCGGTTTTTCGGAGAATTTACGAATGGAGATCGCAGTACCGCGCAGCGAAAGTGGCGGCACTATGACGTTCACACGTGAACCATCCTTCAAACGGGCATCGGCAAGCGGCGTTGTCTGGTCAACGCGGCGGCCGACCTGGTTCACAATACGCTGGGCAATCTGGAACAAATGTTCTTCATCGCGGAACTGGATCGGCGCGATGATAAGCTTGCCCTTTTTTTCGATATAGGTCTGGTTCGGACCATTAACCATGATATCGGTGATATCTGGATCTCCGAGCAATTCTTCCAAGGGACCAAAGCCAAGCAATTCATCCACCAGCACTTTTTCGAGCGCAAACTGTTCACGGCGGTTGAGGGTGAGTTTAAGTTCGGCAAGCACCTCAAGGATGATCGGGCGGAATTCTTCGGTCAGCTCTTCTTTATTGAGTGAAGCAGCAGCTTCGGGATCAACACGTTCGAGCAGACGCGGCAGCACCTGTTCCTTAATCTTGTGAACTGACGCTTCAAAGCCTTGGGCTTGTTCTTGCGGTTCCATGCCTGCCGAAGCACGGTCGGAGAGCCGTGACATAGCATCCTGAACGGGCGGTGGTGCGGCTGCCGCGCCCGGAAGTTGCACGGAAGAAATTGGCGGAAATTGCTCGCCGCCTTCGGGCTGGCCAAAACTAATGGGTGCGGATTGGGTCGCGGAATTGGCAGGGCGCTCGCCGCCGCCGCCGCCCTGCATCGGGCGCGCAACACCAAAGGATGGTCGGCTTGGTGCCATACCGGGTTTTTTGCCGAATGCGCTCACTGTACGGGCCACTCCATCTTAAGATATCTCAACGAAGCATTTGCCTAAGCGAAAATGGTAAACAAATCTGTAATGATCGCCAACGCCTTACTTCATTAATCCCTATTTGCCGCTTCCCACAGTGCTTATCCGTGACTAGGGGCAGGGTCATATTATCTAACTAAAGAATGTGCTGTAAATGATATCTAATCCTGCCAAAAACGGCCTTTTATATGCGCTTGCGGGATTTGCGTTATTGTCGTGCGGTGACGGGGTTATCAAATCTATGGCGGGGCAGTGGCCCGGCACAGCGGTTGCGGCATTGCGTTATTTTTTTGGCGCTATTGGACTTGGCGTGTTGCTATGGACACAAAAAGGACGCGCCGGATTTAACATACCCAAACCTAAGATGCAGCTGCTGCGGGGTGTTTCGGTTGCTATTGCCACAATCACATTCTTTATGGCGATATTTGCGATGCCCTTATCAGAAGCCACATCGATTGTGTTTATTAGCCCAATGCTGACCGCAATATTATCGGCAATATTCTTGAAGGAACGGGCAGGGCGTGCAACTTGGATTGCGGCCGCCGCCGCATTTGGTGGGGTGTTGATTATATTGCGGCCTGACCTGATGGCGCTTGGCCCTGTTGCCATATTACCGTTTATCGCCGCACTTGCGATGGCATTTATGATGATCGGTAACCGGTTAGTCGCAGGTTCTGGATCGGCGTTACAAATGCAGTTCTTGATTGCGGTGATCGCGGCCCCTGTTTTGGTAATCACATCGGTGCTTGGCCATTTATCTGGTAATGCGGGGTTAGAAGTGGGTTTACCAAGTTGGTCGGTTGTGGTCCGGTGTCTTATTGTTGCAGTTAGCGCGAGCACCGCTCACTGGCTGGTCTATATGGGAACAACGCGATCATCGGCCGCTGTAATCGCCCCGATGGTTTATGTGCAATTGCTGGTCGCGCTGGCGCTAGGCATAATATTCTATGGCGAATGGCCCGATGCCACCGCGGTATTCGGAGCCGCAATAATTATCGGGGCAGGGCTGTATCTTTGGAATCATCAGCGATCCGTACATTAGGATCACAATTATTTATTGCCAAGAAACGGAGCAAATAGCCTGATATGATCGTCCACAGCAGCATCATTGCCATACGCAGATGCGGTCTTTGCCATCACCTTTAGATTGGCCGGTTGGCTAATAGCCATATCAATTGCAGCAGCTAGAGCGGGAGCATCGCCAAGTGGCACAGGTGGCAATTGCTGGGCCGCCGCTAATATAGAATGCAAATTGGGGGAACAGTCAGTGGTTACGACTTTGCAACCGCATACCAGCGCCTCGATCACCACGGCTCCCAACCCCTCCCACCGGGATGACAGGATCATGATGTCGGCAGCACCATAGCTTGCCGCAGGGTCGCTGATAAAACCTTTGAATACAACCCGGTCAGATATGCCTAATATGCTGGCCTGCGCCGCCAAATCAGCACGTAAGGGACCATCGCCAACTATGCTAAGACGCCAGTTGGTGGATCGAACCAGTGATAATGCAGTGAGCAAGGTTGCATGGTCTTTTTGGGCCACAAGACGACCAATTGCAATTAGCTCAACTGTATCGCTAGATATACGTGGAACGTCTTTTCTGGCTGCACCGATGGCAAACATCGCATCGGAAATTATCGGCAAATGTGCAAAGCGGATCTTTGGTTCCAGAACCGGCCAATCGCGAATGATATCGTGCGCATCTGCAGGACCAAGGGTGAGGGTGAGTGCTCCCAAACCCATTGTTGCACGAAAACGCATGCGCCGTATAACAGCTGATGAACCTTTTTGCCCAGGCCGAACGATCGGGTTGGTGATCTTGCCAATAGCTGCGGTGTCACTGCCCAGACACGCCAGAGCTACTGTTAAGTTTGATTGATTGCCAGCGGACAATAAAATACGCGGTTTAATAGCACGCACTGTGCGGCGCAGCGCCGGAATTTGCATTGCCAGAGCCAACCCCCGCTTGATATCTGGAGCAGGTATCATCCGCACAAACACCGTCGGATCAATCAGATGACTGTTGACGCCGCCGGCACGGGTAAGCCAGAGTTCGGTGACCAGTCCACGCGCTGCAAAGCCATTGGCTAGTAAAATGGCGACGCGGTCTAAACCGCCGTCGCCGGGTTCATAGAGAAATACAGCGATGTCAGGCGGTGATGCCTGTTGGTTCAAGCCGCGCTCTCGGCCAGTATGGTCAGGCCCTTGTCGCTCACCTCGGCAAAGCCGCCCACGATTTTGAGCTTTTCCGGGGTTGCGCCTTGGCTTGCATAGATTTCAATCTCGGCATCGTCGCGGACTGTGCTCATCATGGGTGAGTGCCCTTCGAGGACACCGAAATCACCCTCTGAGCCAGGGACAACTACCATGAACACGTTCTCACTGCGGACGAGGCGTTCTGGGGTGACAAGTTCGAAATGCAACATGGCTTAATCCTCTAACTCCCTCTCCCTTGGCAAGGAGAGGGGTATATATTTAAGCCGCTTCCGCAGCCATTTTAGCGGCTTTTTCGATCACTTCTTCGATCCCGCCGACCATGTAGAATGCTTGTTCGGGCAGATGGTCATAATCACCCTCAACCACGGCCTTGAACGATTTCACTGTATCTTCGATCTGAACAAACTTGCCTTCAATTCCAGTGAAAACTTGCGCAACAAAAAACGGTTGCGACAGGAATTTCTGGATTTTGCGCGCACGCGATACAATTAACTTATCTTCTTCGCTAAGCTCATCCATGCCCAGAATGGCGATAATGTCTTGCAGCGACTTATACTTTTGCAGCGTTTCCTGAACGCGGCGGGCGGTGTCGTAATGCTCCTGACCCACAACCGAAGGCGTCAACACGCGGCTGGTCGAATCGAGCGGATCAACGGCTGGATAAATACCAAGTTCGGAGATTGCACGGTTCAGAACGGTCGTCGCGTCCAAATGGGCAAACGACGCAGCAGGTGCCGGATCGGTCAAGTCATCTGCGGGAACATAAATCGCCTGCACCGATGTAATCGACCCCTTATTGGTTGAGGTAATGCGCTCTTGCAACTGGCCCATGTCCGTTGCCAGCGTTGGCTGATAACCCACCGCCGACGGGATACGGCCCAGAAGTGCTGACACTTCTGAACCAGCCTGTGTAAAGCGGAAGATGTTGTCGACGAAGAACAGAACATCTTGTCCTTCTACGTCACGGAAATATTCGGCAATCGTCAAGCCCGAGAGCGCGACGCGGGCGCGTGCACCGGGCGGCTCGTTCATCTGGCCGAAGACCAACGCAACCTTTGAACCTTCTGGCGTTGGATTACCATCCTTGTCCTTGGCGATCACACCGGCGTCGAGGAATTCGTGATAGAGATCGTTCCCTTCACGGGTCCGTTCACCCACGCCAGCAAACACCGACGTTCCGCCGTGACCTTTGGCGATGTTGTTGATAAGTTCCTGAATAAGAACGGTCTTGCCAACACCAGCGCCCCCAAAGAGCCCGATCTTGCCGCCCTTTGCATATGGCGCGAGCAGATCGACAACTTTGATCCCGGTGACAAGGATTTCGGTTTCGGTTGACTGGTCAACGAACAAAGGTGCTTCTGCGTGGATCGGCGCAGTGGTGAGTGCGTTGACGGGGCCGCGTTCATCGATAGGCTCACCGATCACGTTCAATATACGACCAAGTGTCATCGGGCCAACAGGCACGCGGATTTGGCTTCCTGTGTCGGCAACGGGCTGGCCGCGGGTCAAGCCCTCGGTGGCGTCCATTGCGATTGTGCGCACGGTGTTTTCGCCCAAATGCTGAGCCACTTCAAGAACGAGGCGGTTACCGTTGTTTGTGGTTTCAAGTGCGGAGAGAATAGCAGGAAGCTGACCTTCAAACTGAACATCAACAACTGCGCCAATGACCTGTACTACGCGGCCTGTGGCAGCAGCGGTTGCCTTTTTCGCTGGTGCAGCAGTCTTTGCTGCGGGAGCTTTCTTAACAGCGGCTGGCTTAGCTGCTGCTGGTTTCTTCGGGGCGGTTGCCATGTCTGTCTTCCTTGCCTTTTGTTTATCGAGCCAGAGTTAGTGCTCGCATTCTTGTTTAACTTTGTTCCAACGACCACCGCCGTCAAGACAGGTATCAATTTTCAGCCACTCGCTGTTCCAGAACCAGAACAACAAACTAGCAAAAAGGATCAGCCCAATTAGACTGCCCTTACGCACAACTAAAGCGCCTCCGCCCCAGAAATAATTTCCACCAATTCCGTCGTAATCGCCGCCTGTCGTGTGCGGTTGTAGAGGATCGTTAGTCGGTTAATCATGTCGCCAGCGTTGCGGGTAGCGTTGTCCATTGCTGTCATCTTGCTACCCTGTTCGGATGCTGCATTTTCTCGGTTGGCGCGGAGGAGTTGGACCGATACGTTGCGGGGTAGCAGGTCGGCGAGAATTTCTTCCTCATCGGGTTCGTACTCAACCAATGCGCCGACGCTAGGCACACTGCCTTCTTTGGCTGCAACAGCAACTGGCATCAACTGGATCGCGGTGGGTTCCTGCGTAAGGACGGAAACGAACTTGCTGAACAGCAAATGCGCAACGTCAAACTCCCCGTCTTCAAAC
>JAYUPC010000051.1:0-16336 GCA_043760355.1 Sphingomonadales bacterium | reverse complement strand
GCGCAGTCCGGGCTTGATGCAACAGACCCTATTCGAGTCGTGAAACCAACCCTTCTGCACCGACCGCGTTAGCAAGCTTGTGGCCCGCTAACATTCCCGTCATCCCCGCACACGTTCATGACCGCAGCGTGTTTGACGCGACGCGAATAACCGATATGGTTTTCTGTAGGAAAGAGGTTTCTACATATTTCGCGTATCATATTATGGTATAGCGATAATTATTCGCGCGAAAATGCTATGTGCAAAGCTGCCGCCCGTACGCGCCATACCTCTGCAAGCGCTTGCATATCGGCGAGTTCCTGCAAGTCGGCCTTTGCGCCTTCCCCGCGATGTCCGCCGCCGATCAACAGCCGGAACGTGCGTTCGACTGTCCAGTCATGTGATGATTGCGTTACCTGGGTAATCATGTCACCCGCCGCAACTTTGCCTTCCTCGATCACCCGGAAATAAAATCCGCATCTTCCCGTGCGGATCACCTCCCCTGCCAATCCGTGAACCCCGAAATGGTGATCAAGTTTCCAGCATGGCTGCCGCCCTTGCGCAATCTCGACCAACGCCGACCCCAACCGGAACCGGTCACCGATTTTGACCTTGTCCTCGGTCAATCCGCCTGCGCTTACATTCTCGCCAAAGGCTCCGGCGCGTTCCAGATGGCGGTGTCCATCGAGTTTAACAGACCAGAAGGGGTAATGTTCAGGCGGATAGAAATGCACCGCTTTATCCGGGCCACCATGGACGCTCGGATCTGCAACTTGGTCGCCTATAAAGCCGGTTTTGGTAAGCATAACCGGCCCGCCAGCCGCATCGCGTGACATTGCGCTCATGGTGCCATCAGCACGAAAGGGCTTTGGTTCGCCAATCAGCAGCGCGTCTAGTAAAGTCGTTATCATAGAGACCTCTTAATCGGTTCAAGATTGCATTCCCATTGGCTTTTTCGTCTCAGCCCGATAAACACTCCCTCATGCAGACCAGCGACCTTCGCATTGCCCTGTTCAGTGGTAATTATAATATAACAGTCGACGGCGCGAACAAGGCGCTGAATCGATTGGTGGGCTATCTTTTAAGCAAAGGTGCATCGGTACGGGTGTATTCGCCTACTGTCGAAAATCCTGCGATGGAACCAACCGGCAATCTTATTAAAGTGCCATCAATGGCGATACCCTTTCGTCCCGAATACCGCCTGCCTTTATCGTTATCAGCAAGGGTACGGCGCGATCTGGAGGCGTTTAATCCCAATATTGTCCATATTTCCAGCCCTGATCGTGTGTGTCGTCAAGCGGCGAAATGGGCGCGGCAACGCAACCTTCCCGTGCTATGTTCTGTGCATACACGCTTTGAGACCTATTTTCGGTATTATAACCTATCGTTTGTTGAGCCGTTGGCAGTCGCTTGGTTGCGCAAACTGTATCGCAAATGCGATGCGCTGGTCGCGCCATCGGAGAGCTTTGCGCAGGTGTTACGTGAACAACGAATGAGCTATGACATCGACATCTGGTCGCGCGGAATTGATCGCGACATATTTTTGCCCGAACGGCGCGATATGTCATGGCGAGACGGGCTGGGCATTGCGCCGGACATGCCAGTCATCGCATTTCTGGGCAGGCTAGTTATGGAAAAGGGTCTCGACGTTTTCGCGGATACAATTGATTTGCTGAAACGACGTAATGTCGATCATCAAGTTGTGGTTATCGGTGTTGGCCCGGCACAAGGATGGTTCCAATCGCGCTTACCCAACGCAAAATTTGTCGGCTTTCAAGCAGGCAACGATTTGGCGAGAGCGTTGGCATCGTGCGATATGTTGCTCAACCCTTCGGTGACCGAAGCGTTTGGCAATGTCACTTTGGAGGCGATGGCCTGCCAAGTCCCGGTAGTAGCCGCGCGTGCAACAGGTGCCGCAAGCATCGTTCGCAACGGCGAAACCGGCTATTTGATTGAGCCCGGTTCTATATCGGGATTTGCAGACCGCCTAAAATCCTATTGTGAAAATCCAGAACTGCGTCGCCAGCATGGTAAAGCAGCCCTAAGCGAGAGCCAGTCATATGAATGGGACGCGATCAATCAAGTGGTTGCCGACACCTATATTCGCCTAATCCGCCAACGTGCTGCGCGCTCGATGGCGATAGCGTAAGGCCGGCTATGGCCGATCTCTTTGGCGAGCCACAGGGCAAGACCCCGGAAAATGCACCCCTTGCAGACAGGCTGCGTCCGCAAACACTGAATGATATTGTCGGTCAGGAACATCTAACCGGACCTGAGGGCGCGATTGGACGAATGGTTGCGGCGGGGCGGCTGTCCTCGATGATATTATGGGGTCCGCCGGGCACCGGTAAAACCAGTATCGCGCGGTTGCTCGCCCATAGTGTGGGCATGCACTATATGGCAATCTCAGCTGTATTCTCCGGAGTTGCCGATTTGAAAAAGGCCTTTGCCGAGGCCGAACAGGTCGCCCGAATGGGTAAGACGACGTTATTATTTGTGGACGAAATCCACCGCTTCAACCGTGCACAACAAGACGGTTTTCTGCCATTTGTCGAACGCGGCATTGTAACATTAGTGGGTGCTACAACAGAAAATCCAAGCTTTGAACTTAACGCCGCGCTGCTCAGCCGTACTCAGGTAATGGTGCTACACCGGCTGGATGAAACGGCACTAGATGCTTTGCTAAAACGCGCTGAGGCTCTTCAAGGACACGCCTTGCCGATAACAGACGAGGCCCGGTCCGCGCTGATCAATAGCGCGGATGGTGACGGCCGGTTCCTGCTCAATCAGGCCGAGACACTCTTTTCAATTGCTCTCGACAAACAACTTGATCCCGCCGCAATGGCTGCCCTGCTCCACCGCCGTATGCCGGTTTATGACAAGGATCGTGAAGGGCACTATAACCTGATATCCGCACTGCATAAAAGCTTGCGTGGTTCCGACCCGCAAGCCTCGCTCTATTGGTTGGCGCGGATGTTGGTGGCGGGGGAAGAACCGCTTTATGTGCTGCGCCGGTTGGTCCGTTTTGCCAGTGAAGATATCGGTCTAGCCGATCCGCAGGCCTTGACACAGTGTCTTGCAGCAAAGGATGCCTATGAGTTCCTGGGTTCACCCGAGGGCGAACTAGCTATCGCCCAAGCCTGTCTTTATGTAGCGACCGCCCCGAAATCCAATGCCGCTTATAAAGCACAAAAAGCAGCATGGAAATCGGCTCGCGATACCGGTTCCCTCATGCCACCTGCAAATATCCTCAATGCACCGACCAAGCTGATGAGGGATATCGGTTATGGCAAAGATTATGCGTATGACCATGATCTTGAGGATGGATTTTCAGGTGACAATTATTGGCCGGACGAAATGACTCCAATATCTTTCTATCAACCCGTCGAACGAGGGTTTGAACGCGAAGTATTGAAGCGACTACAATATTGGGAACAGCTGCGCGAGAAGCGCCAAAGCTGATCTCCGCTTAGAAATGCTGCGCAATATTTTTTGCAACATTATTTGCCAAATTGGATTCGCTTGTGTTAGATTCCGTGTTGCAAGAGCGGGGTTTCTCCGATCCCGCCAGCAATGGGGGAATTTATGACCAGCAATATGCAAATCGCGGGCTATGCCTTTGATCAGGAATTATTCCTGATATGGACGGAAAAAGTAGCCGTTGCTGCTTTAATACTTGTCGTCACTTGGGGCTTAGCCAAAGCTGCCAAATGGGCCTTTGCCCGCATGATAGATCGAATTAGTTTCTTCAGGCGCGGCACCAGCAGCGGTGAAAGCGTCGGTATGGCACTTGGCCGGATTGTTTCGCTTTTCATCTGGCTGTTTGGCCTTCTCGCCATATTACAGCGATTGGGTTTTGATAGCGTGATAACGCCGGTACAGGGCCTGCTCACCAACTTCATTGGATATGTTGATAATATCGTTTTTGCAGCAGCAATTTTCTTCATCGGGTCCATGATTGCACGTATCGTACGTGATATCGTTGAAACCGCACTCGCCACCGTTAATCTGGATAAATGGGCGAATATGGGCGGGGTTGAGGCGGTCACTGGTAACAGCGCGATCAGCAAAACCATCGGTACAATTATTTACGTACTCATCATCATTCCGGTCGCGATAGCAGCTCTTCAAATGCTCGAAATATCGGCAATCACCGATCCGGCAATGAGCTTGCTTAACATGGTCTTCAAAGCTGTGCCTCTAATTATCGGTGCATGTCTGCTTTTGGGCCTTGGTTATGTTATCTCGCGTTGGATCAGCGGCTTGATTGGAGATTTGTTGCCAAGTCTGGGCGCTGATCGTGCGATAGCCGAACTCGGTATATTGCCCGAAGGCCGCAATGCTTCAGGCGTTATTGCAACCATCGTCACGATTGCGATCATGGTGTTCTTTGCGATTGCCGCCACCAATATGCTCGGTTTTCCGCAATTGACCAATATCTTGCAAACGGTTCTCGCGCAGGCGGGCAATGTCGTATTTGGTGCGGTGTTGATTGCCCTGGGTGTAATTGTCGCACGGATATTGCAATCACTGGTTGCGGACACAACCGGTGCCGGTATCGCACCTAATTTCGCCTATTGGTTGACGGTAGCACTCTTCATATTCATCGGTTTGCAGCAAATGAATATCGGCGGACCAATCATCGAATATGCCTTTGGCGCGCTTGCCATTGGTGCTTCGGTCGCATTTGCTTTGGCTTTCGGCCTTGGTGGACGTGATGCGGCGGCAAAGATGCTCGCCAATTTTGGCACCACAAAACCTGCTCCGCCACAGGCTCCGGCAAAAATGACATCAGATTTGGTTGTTCGCACGGCAGAACCAGCTAAGCCAGCACCAAAGCCACGGCCAAAACCTGCAGCAAAACTGACCGCAAAGCGCAAATAAGAGCTTAAGTATCCGTGAAAGGGGCGGATGCTTTATGCTTCCGCCCTTTTCTTTTGTTCCGGCCACGCCCAAAGCAAACTAATGCGCCGCTTTCAATCTTTTGCCTGTGTCGATTGGTCGGGCGCGCTTGGTGACCGGCTTCCTGGAATTGCGGTCGCACAAATCGAACAGTCTGGTTCCCCTGCTCTTATTAATTCAAAATCATTATGGTCGCGGCAATTGGTGCTCGATTGGTTTAACCAACTGGCCAATGAACAGAGCAACATTTTAATCGGTCTCGATCTCTCTCTTGGTTTCCCGTTTGCAGATAAAGGCTGTTACTTCCCGCATTGGCCGGATAGCCCCCGTGACGCCAAATCTCTCTGGGCCTTGGTGGATAGTCTTTGCTCATCAGACCCGCATTTATCCGCTACCTCTTTTCTAGCCCATGCAGAAGGCCATCGTCATTTCCGCCATGCCAAGGGTGATGTCGGAGATTTGTTCGAAGCAGGCCTTGGTCGCCTTCGCGTCGTCGAAACCCATCAGCGCGCAACCAAACAAGCCAATAGCTGGAGCTGCTTCAACCTTGTCGGTGCAGGCCAAGTTGGCAAAAGCTCGCTCACCGGAATGCGTATGATGCACCGCTTGGGCAGACGCATTCCTGTCTGGCCATTTGATCCTATCCCGCAAACCGGCCCTGTCATCATCGAAATCTATACCAGCATGGCCGCCCGTGCCGCTGGCCTCCCTGCCAACCGTAGCAAAATCCGCGACCGGCACGGGTTGGTAACGGCGTTGAATGCTCTCGGCTCAACGGCCCCCCGCAGCCTCTCCCGCTATGACGATCATGCAACAGATGCCCTAATTACTGCGGCATGGATGCGTATTGCGGCCGAAAATGATGCAAATTGGAATCCTAAAGCACTTCTTAGCGATTTTAAGTCACAAGAGGGCTGGACCTTCGGCGTAGTTTGACGCTAAGGCCTGTCCATATCGATACAGTCGATGCCGGCTTAGCTCAGTTGGTAGAGCATCTGATTTGTAATCAGGGGGTCACGAGTTCGAATCTTGTAGCCGGCACCATTATTTCAATAACTTAGTGCGAATTTGTGCGTCATCAAATCGGTGATAAATGCACCGGGGCAACAATGGGGGCAACAGCTTTCGCCTAAAATCAGGAGGTCGCGGCGCGCTGCACCCGAAAATAAAATCCCGGATTAGAGAGAAATTTGACCTCCGTGGAAGGTGATTCGGAGCGCGTCACGACGCGCCCCGATTGATTCTCAATTCTTGGGAAGTGGTTTGCGCAAGACAATTTGGCCGCTGATCGGGATGACCGAGAGTATGAGCGAAAGCCCTTTGCCGTCGCGGTGGGGCCATGCGGCCCCGACTTTGGTCCAGAAGCTATTATCGCCTTTGCTAGTGACGTGCCATGCTTGGAAGGCTGGCGTTTTGGGTTCGTTAGCTGCTGCGGTTGAAGTGCGTGCCATGATAAAATCCTTTCGTTCCGGTTCGGCTCGTTGCCACCCTCCGAAAGACCGCTCGAATGAGGGCGGGTGTCATGTCCTACACGGGTGAGCGCAGCGAACCGGCGCGGGCCGGACATTGACATGCGACCGCGTGCGGTCAGGAAAAGGGTGGATGCAAACGAGGTGAACTTGAAAAGGGGCGAAGTCGAGTATGGCATTGCCTTAAAAGCACAGCTCAAATGGTTGGGAATCCAAAATTTCAGCTCAGTTCTTAAAGAAGGAAACGGTTTGTAAGCGGCGAATTCGTTGCTAGGCACGAAGCAATTGATTGGGGGTAAGCATCTTGTCTGGTTTCAGCGAGCGCGATATTTGCACAAAGTTCATTGCGCCAGCGCTAATTGCATCCGGCTGGAACCTGCATTCCCAGATTCGCGAAGAAGTAACACTGACTGACGGTCGGCTTGTCGTGCGCGGCAAGCTCGTATCGCGAGGCCCGAAAAAGCGGGCAGACTATGTGCTTTTCTGGAAACCGAATATCCCGCTTGCCGTCGTCGAGGCAAAGGATGGCGATCACTCGGTCGCAAGCGGAATTCAGCAGGCGTTGACCTATGCCGAATTGCTCGATGTGCCGTTCGCATTTTCATCGAATGGCAGCGGTTTTCGTTTCCACAATCGGGCTGCTACCGACGGAAACATTGAGACCGATTTGCCACTTGACGGCTTCCCCACCCCTGAAGCCCTCTGGTCGATGTATCGCGCATGGAAAAATCTGGATGCTGAAAGCGAGCCACTGGTCGCGCAGCCGTATTTTGATGACGGGTCGGGTAAGGCTCCCCGATACTATCAAACGCTGGCGATAAACCGCACTATCGAAGCCATCGCCAAAGGCCAAGATCGCGTTCTGCTGGTCATGGCAACCGGAACGGGCAAGACTTACACCGCTTTTCAAATAATCTGGCGACTTTGGAAGGCTGGCCGCAAAAAGCGAATCTTGTTTCTGGCTGATCGCAACATCCTAATCGACCAGACCAAATCGAACGACTTCAAGCCGTTCGGCGGAGCGATGACAAAGATCGCCAACCGTCAAGCTGACAAATCATATGAGATTTACCTCTCGCTCTATCAGGCTGTCACTGGCACTGAGGAGGAGCAGAATATTTACAAGCAGTTCTCGCCGGACTTTTTCGACCTGATCATCATCGATGAATGTCACCGTGGGAGCGCCGCTGCCGATTCTGCGTGGCGTGAAATTCTCGAATACTTCGGCTCCGCTACCCAAATCGGTCTGACGGCGACCCCGAAGGAAACGCGGGAAATCTCGAATATCGATTACTTCGGCGAGCCGGTTTATACCTATTCGCTTAAGCAAGGCATCGAAGACGGTTTCCTCGCCCCTTACAAGGTCGTGCGCTATGATCTCGACCGTGATCTAGCAGGTTATCGACCCGAAGCGGGAACGGTGGACCGCTACGGTCGCGAGGTTGAAGATCGGATTTACAATCTGCGGGATTTTGACCGGAACATCGTTCTCGATGAACGGTCAAAGCTGGTTGCGAGGAAAATTACAGAATTCCTGAAGGCGACTGACCGCTTCTCCAAGACCATCGTGTTCTGCGAAGATACCGAACACGCCGAACGAATGCGGCAGGCTCTTTGTAATGAGAATGCCGACCTCGTGGCGCAAAACCATCGCTATGTCATGCGGATGACCGGCGATGACCAATTGGGGAAGGCGGAACTCGACAATTTCATTGATCCCAAGATGCGCTACCCCGTGATCGAAAACCTGCAAGCTGATCGTCCTTGATCAACGCATCCAGTCCATGACCGAATTCAAGCAGATCATCGGGCGCGGAACGCGGATCGATGAAAAGCACGGTAAGCAGTATTTCACGATCATCGATTTCAAGCGCGCGACGGAGCTATTCGCCGATCCGGATTTTGATGGCGAGCCGGTGCAGATATATGAACCAAATGCTGGCGATCCGATTGTGCCGCCCGATGAAATTGAACAGGATAACAGCTCGCATTCGAGCCTGCTGCGGGAGGAAGGGCAATCCTTCACGGCGCAACCGGTTTTTGACGCATTGGGAGCTGAAATCGAGTCCCCCCGCAAATTGTTCATTGACGGCGTGTCAGTCGAAGTTTTTGCCAAGCGGGTTCAATATCTTGGCCCAGATGGAAAGCTGATCACGGAATCGCTTCGGTCTTATGCGCAAAAGGCAATGACCAAGGAATATCACTCGCTCGATGAATTTTTGCGCCGCTGGGACGCTGCGGACCGCAAGCAGGCAATCATAGATGAACTTGAAACCCAAGGCGTTGTTCTGGATGGATTGCGCGAAGAGGTCCGGAATGGTGACCAGTTCACCGAATTCGATTTGCTTTGCCATGTGGCATTCGGGCAGGCTCCGCTGACCCGTCGCGAACGCGCCGAAAACGTCCATAAGCGCAATTATTTTGCCAAGTTCGAGGGCAAGATACGCACCGTTCTTGAAGCGCTGCTCGACAAATATGCCGATGAAGGTCTGCTTCCGCTAGAGGATGCCAAGGTGCTCCAACTCAAGCCCTTCGACAGCATCGGCACGCCAGTCGAAATCTTGCGGGGTGTCTTCGGCGGACGAGACGGCTATCAGGCCGCGATCAGCGAGCTAACCAACGAAATATATAAGAGGGCTTAAGGGTGGCGAGCGTATCGGGAGTAATCAAGTCCATACAGGACATTATGCGCAAAGATGCCGGGGTTGACGGCGATGCGCAGCGGATTGGCCAGCTTGTCTGGATGTTCTTCCTCAAGATTTTCGACGATCAGGAAGAAAAGCTCACCATGCTGGGGGCTTATCAATCCCCGTTGCCCGAACATTTGCGCTGGTCCGCATGGGCAACCGACGCAGAGGGCATCACAGGCGACGCTCTGCTGGATTTCATTAACAATCAGCTCTTTCCGAAGCTGAAGAATCTGCCTCTGGACGGGCCGGAGCGTAAACGCGCGAAAGTCGTCCGCGATGCCTTCGCCGATGCCTATAACTACATGAAGTCCGGCACGTTGATGCGTCAGGTGATCAACAAGATCAACGATGTCGATTTCAACGCTACGGGCGACATGCACGCCTTTGGTGATGTGTATGAGCAAATCCTGAAAGACCTGCAAAGCGCGGGCAACGCTGGCGAGTTTTACACACCTCGTTCAGTGACGCAGTTTATGGTCGATATGATCGATCCCAAGCTGGAAGAAATGGTGCTCGATCCGGCTTGCGGCACGGGCGGATTTTTGGCGCATGTTTTAGACCACAAAATCGACCATTATGTCGAAACTGTTGAGGATCGCGCCACCGTCCAGGATTCGATCCATGGCGTCGAAAAAAAGGCGTTGCCTCATCTGCTGTGCATAACCAACATGCTGCTTCACGGTATCGAGACCCCTACCAATATCGTCCACGACAATACATTGGAGACACCGATACGGGACCATCCGTGGCGTGGAGAAGTAGATGTCATAATCTCCAATCCTCCGTTTGGTGGTATGGAGGAAGACGGAATTGAGCAGAAATTTGCACAAACGTTTCGAACTCGCGAAACCGCTGACCTGTTCCTTGTTTTGATCATCGAACTGCTCAAGGATGGTGGACGCGCCGCTGTTGTGCTGCCCGATGGCACCCTGTTTGGTGAAGGCGTCAAAACCCGGATAAAGGAAAAGCTGCT
Source organism: Sphingomonadales bacterium (assembly GCA_043760355.1). Lineage (GTDB taxonomy): Bacteria > Pseudomonadota > Alphaproteobacteria > Sphingomonadales > Sphingomonadaceae > Sphingorhabdus_B. The sequence continues at coordinate 6,323 of JAYUPC010000051.1, read as the reverse complement.
TAGCGAATGCAATCTGCACACCATCGTCCGCCTGCCGAATGGCGTGTTCAACCCTTATACCGGCATCAAAACCAACCTGCTCTTCTTTGAAAAGGGCAAACCCACAGAAGATGTGTGGTTCTATGAACATCCCTATCCAGAGGGCTACAAGAACTATTCGAAAACCCGCCCAATGCAGATTGAGGAGTTTGACACAGAAAAAGCTTGGTGGGGCGACCTGACCGGACGCGCAGGCCGCGAAGCGACGCCGCAGTCGTGGCGCGTTTCCGTTGACGAGATCAAGGCGCGCAATTTCAACCTCGACATTTCCAATCCTAACATCGCTGAAGCGGGGCATGGCGACCCTCAAGAGCTGCTCGCCGCGTGGAGCAAAAACCGTGACGAGCTCTCGGCAACCCAAGGCCAGTTGAAGGCGATTTTGGCTGAGGCACTTGGCGTACCAGTAGCGGGGCAAACCAAGTCAACAACAATACTTTTTGATAATTTTGATGCCTTGGTTAGCGCCCCGAACGGTGTTGGAAAGCTGCGCGAGCTAGTTTTGCAATTGGCCGTGCGTGGACAGTTGTCGAACCGAATGGATACTGATGACGCTATTTCCGACTTGTTGCACGCAATAGAGGGGGAAAAGCAGATTCATCTAAAGTCAGGACTGTCGTCAAAATTGAACGGGACGACGGTTCCAAAAAATGAACCGCCCTTTCTTATACCGCCACATTGGACCTGGGTGACGTTGAACCAACTTTGCAGCTATATCCAAAGGGGGAAGGGGCCGATCTATGACGACGCAGGCTCAATTCAGATTGTCTCTCAAAAGTGCGTGCAGTGGTCTGGATTTAACCCGAAGCCGTGCCGCAGACTAGATGAAGTGGCTTTTGCAAAATATGGTGGCGAGCGCCGACTCCGTGCTGGCGATCTTTTGTGGAACTCAACTGGCACGGGAACGATTGGAAGGATTAATGTATTCCCAGACCTTGGCGATGAAACAAAATTTGTGGCAGACAGCCATGTTACAGTTTTGCGTCTCGCGGTCGTCGATCCCAGATACGTTTGGTGTCATCTAGCATCGCCAACAATTCAGGCTACCCTCGAGGGCGATGCTTCGGGGTCTACAAATCAGGTGGAACTATCTAGCGCTTACGTGCGGGATACTTGGATTCCACTCCCTCCGTTGGCCGAACAGCGCCGTATTGTCGCCAAAGTCGATGAACTGATGGCACTTTGCGATAAATTGGAAACTCAGCTTCTTGAACATGACCGCCTGAGTGATCGTTTATTTGCGTCGCTAACGAATGCTGTGACCGATAATGGGCCATATGACGGTAACAAACCGTTATTGGCAAAGCCGGATTTTGGATCGCAGATAGCCGAAAATTCGGCCATTCTGGACCATCGGCCCGATCATCAAGACGATGCCCCGCTTAAATCGGAGAACAGCGGCTTCACGCCTATTTCACCTAATGCCGCGCCGGTAGATACCAAATTCCAAGAGGCCGCTCTCGTCGGCGCAATCGTCAAATCGTTTTTCGCTGATGGCGGCGAACCCATTGGCAATTTCCGCCTGCAAAAGGCAGTCTATTTCGCACGGCGGCACAATGCCGATCCGTCGGCAACGGCGGATTTCCTCAAAAAAGCTGCTGGTCCCTATAACCCGTCGATGAAATATTCAGGCGGCATCGCGATTGCGAAGGCCAAGAGTTACATCACCGAAGCGCGCGGTCGCTTCGGGTTTGGTCACATCCCAGGCGCTACGATTGCAGAGCTTGAACCCGCCGTCGAACGATATGGCTATGGCGCGAGCGCTTCATGGGTGAACCAGCATTTCAAGTTCAAAAAGAATGAGGAATGGGAGCTTCTGGCGACGGTGGATTACGCGATGCTCCAAGTGCGCGACGCGACCCCCGCGGACATTCTTGCCTATGTTGCGAACGACCCAGAATGGCGGCCCAAAATCGAAAAGCTGGGGCTGACCGAGTTCAAAATCGAAAGCGCGATGCTGGAAATCAGAGCATTGTTCCCGAACGCCAACGGGTCCGCGTAACCCTGATGGCATCGCACCCATTTGAACACGCACGGGACTTTATCCAGCGTTTCAATCTGGAGCGGTTGAGCGCGACGCTTGAAAAAGCGGATGCCGCATATGAGGCGTTAGCCCCGGAAACCATCGACTATGGAAAATGCCTCATCGAGTGCATTTGCAAACATATTCTCGATGAAAAAGGCGAGGACATTACGGCAGGCATCCCGTTTCCAGCGCTTATGAAGCAGGCTCTTGCCGCATCAGGTATGCAAAACAACCAAATTCTCGGAAACTTGTCAGGCTTGGTAGGTGGCCTTGCCGAAATCAGGAATACAACAGGCGTCGCAGGGCATGGCGTTCATGGGACAGTTCCCTTGCCGACGCCAAGCGATATTCGCATTTTCGCGTCATTGGTCAGCGGTCTGCTTGGCGTCCTGTGGCATCTGCACGCGGGCGATGGCATCGACGTCATTCGCACCAGTATGAGTTTTGAGTCAGTCGAGCGGAAGCTAGATTTGCAACCGGTCAACGAGCTGATCGATGCGGATGTAAAGTTTGAAACCGTCCCAGACGATGGCCTGATCTTCATCGACGGCAAGGAAGTGCGCCCATCGGCACTGCTCTTCGCCTTTGATCGTAAGGCCTATTTTGAGAAGATGCAGAAATTTCAACTTAATCCTGACGACGATGATGATGACGGCGCGGATGATGCTGGGCCTGACAGCCAACTTGAAGCGGTGGTAAGCGGCTGATGGCAAAGGCGGGGGGCTATATTCTGATAGTCTCGCCTGCTCGTCGCGACGAGCTTCTGGAGAGCATTGAAGAATACGAACGCTTTGCCGAGGCCGTGCCGGAATTTGTGCATAGCAATAATGCCGCGCTGGTTTGCTTTGCCAGCTTTGATCGCGGCCTGATCACCCATATTGCCAAGGGTCGGCGCGGGAGGCGGGCAGCGACGGGTTTGCAACGGCTCAATGTCGAGGATCTTATCGAACTTGATCAACCGCTTTCGATAAACGCCATCGAAGAGGCGGCGTCTCCCAGGGGCGCAAAGCCGCTATCCATTCGGTTGAATGAAGGCGGAATGTTGCCACCTGCCAGCTTTACCGAATTGGTCGAGATCGTCAGCGAGATGTCTCCCGAAGCCTCCAGGCTGTTGGCCCGGTACAGCGAGGAACGGCTCCGGCGTATAGCGCGTCTCTCGCCGGAGGTGCGCGATGCGTTGGCCGAACAAAAAGATGCTATCGCGACCGCGCTCAACATTGCCGGGATTGATCGCGCTCCACTGGCTGATTGGTCGCCGCCAAGCGACGATGAACCCCCGACATCATATCTTGACGGTTTGGAAGGCGCACGCGGCCTCGAAGATTTGATGGTTATTTCCGATTTGCAGCGGATGCCAGGATTTGAGCAAATCAGAGATTTTGTGAATGGGAGCATCGTTTTTGAAGACGGCAGCACGCGGCTCACGGTAACCATCGCCAACCATTTCCCGCTCGAACGGCAATTAGGCGTAGATCTGATCTATTTTAACGAGCGCTATCGTTCGTTCGTCATGGTCCAATATAAGGTCATGGAACAGGATAGTGCCGAAAGTGAAGCAATTTTCCGAGTTCCGAACGACCAACTCATTCTTGAGATCGACCGTATGGAAAAGCACCTCAAACTCTTGCAAGGTGCTGTGCCGAATACCAATCGGGACGGTTACAGGTTGCTGGAAAACCCGTTCTTCCTGAAATTCTGCCCGCGATTGTCCTTCGATCCAGACGATACCGGCCTTATTAAGGGCATGTATCTTCCGTTAGCCTATTGGAAGTTGACCGAGAACGACCCACGGCTTGCCGGGAAGCGCGGCGGGCAAGTTCTTAGATATAGCAATGCTGGTCGATATTTTACCAACACAGATTTCTCGGCTCTGGTCGCTAAAGCTTGGGTCGGCACAAATGCGCATTAATCTGCAATGCTTATTCCCCTTATCAGGGAAGTCATTCAGTCAGGCCGGACAGTTGCCATTGCGTTTGAAGAAAGCGACGATGATCCGTTTGACGCGGCGGGCGAAAGCGATCTCGATCCTTTCACCTTCTAACGTCGGACTTTGTCGTTGTTGAACGCGCCCACATTGATCGTGCACCGAACCGGTCTCGCGCTTCTGTTTGACGTCTCCAGACACTCAGCAAGTTCGTCCCGGCTTTCGCTCGTCGCTTCGATAGTCGTCGCCCAAATGCGCCATTGATCGGGATTGCTCACTTGCAGCAGCCGTTGGCCAGCCTGCCAGCCGTCTAATCCCAAAGCCTGAATCGCCCTTTGCTCGGGCCAAAGCCAGCTTTCTGGCATTGCGCGCGCAATCGGACCGGGCAATATTGCGATAACCAACGCACCGATGGCCGCACCGCCTGCAATCCCGCACCTTAGCCATAGCATCTGCTTCTTTGCAGACCGGGCCGACGCCACCATCGTTCCCATTTCACGGCCAAGAGTAACAAAGGTCGTCTTTGTCTGATCGAATACCTCTTGTTCGGCTTTGCGTGCGTCAACGCCTGCTGCCGCGATAGACTTTGCCAGATTTTGCGGACTGATGGCTAAGGCGGGCTGTTTTGCCAATAATGCCAGCCCGTCTGATGTTTCCTTGATCTGCGCGGCCATGTCATCGAGTGTTTCCGCATAGTCGGGAATCTCGATCTTGGCCGGTTCATCGGCGAGCTTTTCCATCGCCAGCCGCATCATGGCGACCTCGCGGCGCAACTTGACAAATTCCTTGCTGGCGGGATCGTTTGCTTCTTGTTCACTCACAGCAAGTTCCATTTTGCTTCTCCTTTACATACCAATGCCGATGCCCCGACCCCGTCCAAGACCGAGATATTCATTCAATTCATGTGCGATGCCGCCGCCGCGATTGATGTTAAGCCCAAGTTCGATCCGGCGATTGCGCAGCAAGGAATCGACCTGAACATCGCGCTCCAATCCCTTCGCCATGCTGCCCATGCGCTCGGTGATGGATTGGGTGCGGTTATAGTTTCCGGCGCGCATCGACATTTCGCGCTGGCAGTGCAGCCCTTGCCAATTCTCGACGAAGCGGTCGGCGCGGAGTTGAGGATTATTGCGGATTTCAACTTCAAGCTGCATCGCGCGGATGACGGCGTTGGTGCGGCCATTCGCGGCCTCGGCGATCAGCCCAGGTTCTCGGTTAAAGGCGACGGTGGCATCGCGCGCCGCGTGGGGACGCACTTGATCCAACCCCTCACGTGCTTTGTCGCGCACTGCTTCCTGATGCGGCATCGGTGGCAAACCACGATCTTGCGTTTTTCCAATGTCGATCACGCTGCGCGCATATTTTTCGACTGCATGTTTAAGGTCAGGCGCTCTCGGCTTCTGCGCGATGCCGATTGCCATATCGTGTCGCTCGTCTGGCGCTGGTGGCCGGAAATTGGCAAAAATGCCGCGTGCTTGCTGCGGTGCAATCTGACGTTCGGGCTGTTCGGTAATACGAATGACGGGAGACTTGATTTCCCTGCGCACTGCAAACTCGCGTGTTGGATCAACTTCGCGTTCACGCGTGTAATCTGACGCCATATCCTTACCGCGTTCGCGGCTCAGCGTGCGGGCCAATTTCCCGGCGTCGGCAAAGTCATCGCGGCCATAATACATCTGCATCCCGTCGCGGTGGCGGGACAACGCAACATAGGTGGCGTGGCGGTCCAGCCCCGGCGTTGCCAACACATGAGTGCGGTCAACTGTCATCCCCTGCGCTTTGTGGATCGTTGCGGCATAGCCATGATCGAGATGCGCATAATCCTTGGTATCAAACGCTATGCTGCGGCCATCGTCGAGTTTGACGGTCATATTCTGCGGAGTGAGCCGTTCGATTTCGCCAAGGCTACCATTCTTCACGCCAAGGTCACGATCATTGCGCAGGAACATCAAGCGGTCTCCGGATGCAAAACTGCGGTCCCCGCGCTCGGCTTTGATCGTAACATCCTCACCGAGCGCGCCCGCGTCACGCAATTTGCCGCGCGCCAATTCGTTAAGGTCGCGCACTTCGTCATTGGTGTGGGTAAGGATGATCTGACTCTTATCGGGATAGTCGAGGCGCGCCCGCTCCCACCCCTTGATCAGTTCCGCGCGCGCGCCTTCTCGTGTGTTTGCAAAATGCACCATGTCATGATCGGCATAGGCTTGCAGCGCTTCGGCGGTGCGTTCGGTTGCAAGATGGCGCGTGGCATCGCGTTGCCAGTCGATTTGCTGCCGCCTGATTTCTGTGATCTCAACACCGCCGTGCCGTTCGGCAACCGAGCGGAATGCAGCGCCT
>JAYUPC010000050.1:0-5417 GCA_043760355.1 Sphingomonadales bacterium | reverse complement strand
CCCGGAACAACCTTCATGGCCGTTGGCGCGGGACATCTGGCGGGCAAAGACAGCGTGCAGAAATTACTGGCTGGCTATGGATTGAAAGCAGAGCGCGTTTTATATTAACGTATGTGCTTTCGGATATTGAGGGATTAAGAGCGGATCATGAAACTGATCCACCTTTTTTGTATTTTGCTTGCATTGTTTTTGATTGCGGCCTGTTCTTCACAGAGTCGGCAGGGACAGGTTGTTGTTGCACTTGCCGGCAAGCCAGCCTTATGGAAAGTAACCGCACGAAATAATAATGCCGGAACAGCATATCTGTTCGGCACCGTCCACGCCCTGCCCCCGCAGATCAAATGGCAGGGGCCGGTGATTGATGCCGCGATCAACAATGCGTCAGAACTGATAATTGAGGTCACCGGTCTAGACGATAAGGTAGCGGTTGGGCGTATCTTTGCCGATATGGGAATGCGACACGGTTTGCCTTCATTGTCCCAGCGTGTCGGATCGCCCATGCGCAAACAACTGCTGACTGTCGCCGAGCCGGTTGAAGGACCGATGTTCTTTCTCGACGGCATGGAAACATGGGCCGCAGCCCTGATGATCGCATCGACCAGCAGCGGCGGATTGGGGCTGGATAGCAATTCGGGCGTAGAAGCTGTCCTGCAAATGCGTTTTTCGGCGGACGGCAAACCCGTTTCGGGGCTAGAGAATATCACACAGCAGTTCGGCTATTTCGACGGCCTGCCCGAAAACGAGCAGCGTTTTATGCTAAGCGCTATTGTCAAAGACGCAGGCGCAAGCGGGGCAAGCTATCAAAAAATACTCGACCGTTGGTTGCGCGGCGATATCGACGCGCTGCTCGCGGAGGCGGATACCGGTTTGCTGGCGTCACCCGCATTGCGCGAAGTGCTCCTGAATGGTCGCAACCGTAAATGGGCATTTCAGATTGCAGAGATGGTCGATCATGGCCGCACGCCGTTTGTAGCAGTTGGTGCAGGGCATCTGGCGGGGACGGGCGGGGTTCCTGCACTATTAAAGGCAAAAGGATATATCGTAGAGCGCGTTCAATAAAGGCCACCAGACTTGCTTTTCGCTACATCTGGCTCTAAGTGCGCTCCCTTGCCGTCACAGTCATCCCTGGAGGTGTGCGGCATTTTACGTTTTTATTTGGAGAATTATTATGAGCGATCTGCTGACATTATCAGCCGAGCCGCGCGAACGGGCTGGCAAGGGAGCCTCCCGTGCATTGCGCCGCGAAGGCCGGGTACCTGCCGTAATCTACGGTGACAAACAAGAAGCTGTAACAGTCCATGTCGAAGAAAAAGCCCTCGTCAAATTGTTGATGACCGGCCACTTCATGAACAGCGTAATCGAGGTTGAAGTTGGCGGAAAAGGCCAGCGTACCTTGCCTAAGGACGTTGCGTTTCACCCGGTAACCGATCGCCCGCTGCATGTTGATTTCATGCGCCTGAACAAGGATTCAACCGTAACAGTTGAAGTGCCGGTTCTGTTCATCAACGAAGAAATGTCGCCTGGCCTCAAACGCGGCGGTGTGCTGAACATTGTTCGTCACGAGCTGGAGCTGATTTGCGAATCCGACAAGATCCCTGATGATATCCAGATTGATGTCACCGGGTTTGATATTGGCGAATCGATCCATATTTCGGCGGTAACCCTGCCGGCTGGATCAAAGAGCGCAATAACTGACCGTGATTACACCATCGCCACAATCGTTGCACCCTCTGGCCTTAAGAGCAAAGAAGGTGACACGACCAAGGATGAAGGCGAAGCTGAAGCCTAGTATCTATCCACCCAAAGTGATCGTCATGCCAACACAGCTTGGCATGACGAAAACAGGGGAGCATATGCAATCATGCAATTATGGGTAGGCCTTGGAAACCCCGGCGCGACTTACGCGATGCACCGGCACAATATCGGCTTCATGGTGATCGACGCTTTGGCCGAGATTTATGACACGCCAGCACCTGCCAAAAAATTCCAGGGCTGGGTACAAGAACTCCGTCTGGGTACAGAAAAGATCATCCTCCTAAAACCCGCCACCTTTATGAACGAAAGCGGCCGCAGCATTCGTGCCGCGATGAATTTCTATAAATTGGAGAGCGAACAGGTCACCGTCTTCTACGACGAACTCGACCTCGCGCCTTTCAAGGTGAAAGTAAAAACCGGCGGCGGTGCGGCGGGACATAACGGCATCCGCAGCACTATCGACCATATCGGCGCAGATTTCCGTCGCGTGCGCCTTGGGATAGGACATCCCGGACATAAGGACCGCGTAACTGGATATGTGCTCGGCAATTTTGCGAAGACCGAGATCGATGACTTGGCCGACTTGCTGGGTGCGGTTAGTGCGAAAGCAGCTTGGCTTGCCAAAGGCGACGATGTGCGGTTTATGAATGATGTGGCGGTTCGGTTGGCGGATAACATTTGAGAATGGACAACGCTAACCTTTGGACAATGATTGCCGCACTAGCTCAAGTCATGGGTAGCATAGCTACCTTTGCAGCAGTTTATGTTGCATTAAAACTCGCGCGAGAGGAACGCGATATCAAACTACGAGTTTCGGCAAAGTTCGTGAGCATTATTAGTGAGCATTTAGACATTAAAGTAATGTCTGTCACAGTCGAAAATATTGGACATCGGAAAGCGACAATTGAAGGATTTTATTGGTCAACTGGATACTTCTCTCGCCTTGTTCCTACTTTTTTGCGAGCTCAAACCGCGATGCAGATGGAAGATTACTCATGGGCTATAAATGTGCGTTTCCCTTGGATTTTAGAACCGGGAGACTCAAAGAGCACATTTATCAGAAAAGGAGATTTTTTGGACGGCTTTACGAACGCGCAAGATGGTGACATGTTTCGCAAATTACCGTTTACGAACCGTTGGCGATTATTCCACCATAGAGTCGGTGTTGGCGTTCGAACTCTTGCAACCGTTTATTTTGGAACGGTCGATCCTAAATTGACGCAACAACTCGAAGAAAATTACTCGAAGAATAGAGATAAATAATGGGTTTCAAATGCGGTATCGTCGGTCTGCCTAACGTCGGCAAGTCCACTCTGTTCAACGCGCTGACACAGACAGCGGCGGCGCAGGCGGCCAATTATCCATTTTGCACGATTGAGCCCAATATCGGCAATGTCGCCGTGCCCGATCCGCGGCTTGATACGATTGCCAAAATTGGCGGGTCTGCCAAGATCATCGAAACGCAACTGGGCTTTGTCGATATCGCCGGGCTGGTGCGCGGCGCGTCAAAAGGCGAAGGATTGGGCAACCAGTTCCTTGGCAACATCCGCGAGGTCGACGCCATCGTTCATGTGCTGCGCTGTTTTATCGATGACGACATCCAGCATGTCGATGAGAAGATTGACCCGATCAGCGACGCCGATACCGTCGATACCGAATTGATGTTGTCCGACCTTGAATCCCTTGAAAAGCGTGTTCCCAACCTTGTCAAAAAAGGCGCGCAGGGCGACAAAGAGGCCAAAGCCACTGCGGTTGTTCTGGGCAAGGCGCTCGACCTATTGCGCGAGGGTAAGCCTGCGCGCCTGACCAAGCGCGATGATGCCGACGAAGAACGCCTGTTCCAACAAGCGCAGTTGCTGACCGCGAAGCCGGTGCTGTATGTCTGCAATGTCGAAGAAGCGAGTGCTGCAAACGGCAACGAATTGTCAGCGCGCGTGTTTGAAAAAGCCAAGGCGGAAGGTGCCGAAGCTGTGGTCGTTTCCGCTGCGATTGAGGCGGAAATTTCGACGATGCCGCCTGAAGATCGCGAGGTTTTCCTCGAAGACCTTGGCCTCACCGAAACCGGCCTCGCCCGCGTGATCCGCGCCGGATACGAACTGCTTCACCTGATCACATTTTTCACTGTCGGCCCCAAAGAAGCCCGCGCCTGGACCGTGCACACCGGCGACACTGCACCCAATGCGGCGGGCGCGATCCATTCCGACATGCAGCGCGGCTTCATCCGCGCCGAAACCATCGCCTACGACGACTACGTGGCGCTGGGCGGCGAGAACCCGGCCAAGGAAGCGGGCAAGCTGCGCCAGGAGGGCAAGGAATACGTGGTGCAGGACGGCGACGTGCTGCATTTCAGGTTCAACGTCTGACCATCCTCGCTTCCCGGGCGGGGCGCGGAACGAGGCGGAACCTCCCCACTGGCCAGTCGTTGCCTGCCAACACACGGGGAAGAGGATACCGTCATGGCGCGCGTTGCACGGCTCGATTGGATCGCGAAGGCTGGCTTGGCTGCCCGGGGTGTCGTCTACATATTGTTCGGCTGGATTGCGCTGTCCGCCCGGAGCAAGACCGACCAAGGACAGAAGGCGGTGTTCGACACCATACAGGAAATGCCCATGGGCAATATCCTGCTGACCCTGATCGCGATCGGCTTGTTCGCTTATGCGATCTATCGCCTGACCTGCGGCTTCCTCGACATCGACGGCAAGGGCGACGACGCCAAGGGACTGGCCGGACGTGCCGCGCAAGTCGGCAGCGGGATCATCCATCTGGTTCTCGCCTATACCGCGACCCAGTTCCTCGGCGGCGGCACCCCCGAAGGCGCCGCGCAGGACGGCGAGAACAGCAAGGATGCGGCGCGGACCCTGCTCGATTTCGAGCTTGGCGACGTCGGCCTGTGGATCTTCGCGGCGGGCTTTCTGTTCAGCGCGGGCTTGCAGGTGCGCAAGGCATGGAAGGGTAGCCACATGAAGCAGATGGCCGCCGACGCCCCACCATTCACCAAGACGATCGGCCAGATCGGCATGGTGACCCGCGCGTTCGTGTTCGCGTTGATCGCCTATTCGTTCATCCGGGTGGCCCAAACCGACAATGCCGAGCAAGCCAAGGCCGTGGGCAGCGCGGTTGCCTCGCTCCAGGACAACCCGAACCTCTACATGCTGGTCGCGGCCGGGCTGATCCTGTTCGGCGTGTTCAGCCTGATCCTCGCGAAGTATCGCGTGGTCCCGGCGATCGACGTGGCGGACGCGGCCCAGGCCGGCGCGCGCGCGGCGAGGGCCAAAATCTAGGCCCGCGATTGACGCTGTCCCGTCCGCGCGGCAAGGCGCGGGAATGCAGTATTTCGAAGACATCCCCATCGGCCAGAAGCACGCTTTCGGCAGCTACGCGGTTACACGCGAGGAAGTGCTGGAGTTTTCGCACAAGTACGATCCGCAGCCGTTCCATCTCGACGACGAGGCCGCCGCGAAGACCCATTTCGGACGGCTTTCGGCCAGCGGCTGGCACACTTGCGCGATGGTCATGGCGATGCTGGTCGGCAATCTTACGGGCCGCAAACAGGCCGGGCTCGGCTCGCCCGGGGTGGACGAACTGCGCTGGCTCAAGCCGGTTTTCCCGGGCGACACCTTGCGCGTCGAAACCGAGGTGTTCGAAAAGCGCCGCAGCGCGAG
>JAYUPC010000049.1:0-5449 GCA_043760355.1 Sphingomonadales bacterium | reverse complement strand
GCGAAGACATGGCCAGGACAGTGCAATTGGCACTTGAATATAATCCGGCACCGCCCTTTGAAGGTGGCCATCCCAGCCGGACACCAGTCCGAATCGTCGACGCACTAAAAGCACGCGTGTATTCAGCTGCGGCAGGTAATATGGAAAACGCAATCAAGGCGCTTACTTAACTCTACCTCACAAACAATCCACTGGACTTAATCGCACAGTTAATTAGGTTCTGCGTCGAGAGAGTTTGAGGGGAGTCGAACATGCGTGCCAAGTTAATCGTTGCTGCCATCTTGATGGGGGCCGTTGCTATTACAGCCAGCTGTAAACGGGTGGAAGCTGAGGGCTCTAATAATCCTGCTTTTACAGCTATCAATGGTGAGTACCTGAAAACCGGTGGCGACGGTTCGAACTGGGCGATGGCCGGTTTCAATTATAACGAGCAACGGTTCAGCCCGCTGAAATCGATCAATGACACTAATGTCGCCAAGCTTGGCCTTGCATGGTTTGCCGACCTGCCCGACGCACGTGGACAGGAAGCAACACCGGTCGTCATCGACGGCAAAATGTTTATCACGACCGCTTGGTCAAAGGTATTTGCCTATGATGCGAAAACCGGCAAGCCGTTATGGAATTATGATCCCAAGGTCGATCAGGCACGCGGTGTTAAGGCATGTTGCGATGTGGTCAATCGCGGAGTCGCGTTCTGGAAAGGGCAGTTGTTCGTTGGTACGATTGATGGCCGTTTGGTCTCACTTGATGCTGCTACTGGTAAAGAATTGTGGAGCCAGCAGACGCTTGATAAGGCTGGCAACGGCACGATCACTGGCGTGCCGCGGGTTATCAAGGATAAGGTCGTCATTGGCTTTGGCGGCGCTGAATTTGGCGTGCGCGGCTATGTAACCGCTTATGATGCGGCAACTGGTAAACAAGCGTGGCGTTTCTTTACCGTGCCCAATCCAGACGGCAAAGCCGATGGTGCGGCAAGCGACGATATCCTGGCCACAGCTTCCAAAAGCTGGAGTGCTGTAAAAAAACTAGGCGACTGGCATGAAAGCGGCGGCGGCGGAACCGTGTGGGATGCGATTGTTTACGATGCTGAGCTGGATCAACTCTATTTGGGTGTCGGCAATGGTAATCCGTGGAACCATGGTATCCGCTCAAACGGGGAAGGCGATAACCTGTTCCTGTCCTCGGTCGTCGCGATCAATCCTGATAGCGGAAAATATATCTGGCATTATCAGGAAACACCGGGCGAAACGTGGGACTATACCGCGACCCAGCCAATAGTTCTGGCGAACGAAACCCGCGATGGAAAGGTCGCCAAGGTGCTTTATCACGCGCCTAAAAATGGGTTCTTTTTCACCATTGACCGCACGAATGGCAAGCTGCTTGGTGCGGAGCCTTTTGTTAAAGGTCTCAATTGGGCGAGTGGTTATGACATGAAAACCGGACGCCCGATCGAAAATCCCGATGCGCGTTTTTACAAAAGTGGCAAGATGTTCCTCGCCAACCCCTCTGCCCTTGGCGCACATAACTGGATGCCGATGAGCTATAATCCCGCGACGGGCTTGGTCTATATTCCTGCACAGCAAATTGGCGGCGCGTATTTGCCCCAAATGGCGCCGAACGAACAGACCCGCAAGCCGCTTGGTTTTAATACAGGGACTGCTATGGCCGCCGCCGATCTGCCCGATGATATCAATATTGTGAAGGCTGTGCAGGCCGCGACCGTCGGGCAACTGGTCGCTTTCGATCCGCGTACCGGCAAAGCAAAATGGACCGTTGACCATCAAAGTCCGTGGAACGGCGGCACAATGACGACGGCGGGCAATCTGGTATTTCAGGGCAATGGTATGGGGCAGTTCAATGCCTATGCCGCCGATAATGGCAAACTGCTATTTTCCATGCCCGTGCAATCAGGCGTGCTGGGCGGGGCGGCAACCTACAGCGTGGACGGCGAACAATATATCGCGTTCATGACCAGCAAGGGCGGCGCATTTCCGCTGGTGTCGGGCTATGCCGGGGGCGCCAGCCGACAGGTCCCTAATATCCCGCGGCTTGTTGTACTCAAACTAGGAGGCAAAGGCGCTTTCCCGGCACTTCCCAAAGAAGCTGCCTATGTTTGGAACCCGCCCGTTCAGGTTGGCACCCCAACTGACATCGCCGCAGGGGCATCGCATTATCAGCGCAACTGCCTCGTCTGCCATAATCCAGGCGCAGTGGGCGGCGGTGTGCTACCCGATTTGCGCAAGGCAGCAAGCGTTGCCGACGCAGCGGACTTCAAATCGGTGGTGATCGATGGCGTCCTTAAAAGCCGCGGCATGGTCAGTTTCGCATCCGTGTTGTCACCAGCCGAGGCTGAACAGGTCCGCGCCTATATCATCTCCCGCGCACATTATGCCAAGGCGAACGACGCGGTGTTGACTGTGGCAGTGAAGGGGAAATAGGCGGCAAAGCTGCTGCCCATATATCAAACATCTGCCTAAAATTTAGGCAGATGTTTTTGCTGGGTTTAAGGTACCTTAACGCATATGCGGCGAGTCGCATCTGGCTTAAAACTGGCACGATATTTGATATGCTTATTTCATAGAACCGCGCGCACGGAGTAACCTGCACATCTGACGCACGGGAACAACCAAAGGGAATACCCATGAAAAAGATCGAAGCGATCATCAAACCGTTCAAGCTCGATGAAGTGAAAGAAGCGCTGCACGAGGTTGGTGTGTCTGGCATTACCGTAACCGAGGCGAAGGGCTTTGGTCGACAAAAGGGGCATACCGAGCTATATCGTGGTGCCGAATATGTTGTCGACTTTTTGCCGAAGGTGAAGCTTGAGGTTGTCGTCGAAGACGCGCTTGCCGACCGCGTGGTTGAGGCTATTGCAGCGGCCGCACAAACCGGCCGGATCGGTGACGGTAAAATCTTCGTCATCCCTGTTGAAACCGCACTGCGCATCCGTACAGGTGAGCGCGACAACGATGCCGTCTAAATCCAAATCACCCGAAAAATCAAAGACCAAGAAGGAACGTAAAATGGCCACTACCGCCAAAGATATTATCAAACAAATCAAGGATGAAGAGATCGAGTGGGTCGATCTGCGCTTTACCGATCCCAAAGGCAAATGGCAGCATCTGACCATGTGTTCGGTTGTTATGGGCGAAGACGAGCTCGACGATGGCCTTATGTTTGACGGTTCGTCGATCGAGGGCTGGAAAGCGATCAACGAAAGCGACATGATCCTCAAGCCCGATCTTGACAGCGTCTATATGGACCCGTTCAGCGCGACACCGATGATGATTATTTTCTGCGACATTGTCGAACCATCAACCGGCCAGCTATATTCACGCGATCCACGTTCGACTGCCAAGCGTGCCGAAGCGTATCTCAAAACCACAGGCATTGGCGACACTGTATATGTCGGCCCCGAGGCCGAGTTTTTCATGTTCGACGATGTGCGTTTTGAAAACAGCTACAACACCAGCTACTACAAGATCGACGATATTGAATTACCCACCAACACTGGCACGAAGTACGAAGCCGGAAACATGGGCCACCGCCCACGCGCCAAGGGCGGATATTTCCCCGTGGCGCCTGTCGATAGCGCGATGGACATTCGCGGCGAGATGGTTTCAACCATGCTTGAAATGGGGCTTCCTTGTGACAAACATCACCATGAAGTCGCCGCCGCCCAGCATGAGCTCGGCCTGACCTTTGGTACGCTGACCACCACGGCTGACCGCATGCAAATCTACAAATATGTCGTGCATCAGGTTGCCCATGCGTACGGCAAAACCGCAACCTTCATGCCTAAGCCGATCAAGGAAGATAACGGTTCGGGGATGCACACGCACCTTTCCATCTGGGAAGGAAAAAAGCCGTTGTTCGCGGGAGACGGTTATGCCGGACTGTCGGATATGTGCCTGTATTTCATCGGCGGCATCATCAAACATGCAAAGTCGGTAAACGCCTTCACCAACCCGACCACCAACAGCTACAAGCGTTTGGTGCCCGGTTATGAAGCGCCCGTTCTGCTCGCGTATTCGGCGCGCAACCGTTCGGCATCGTGCCGCATTCCATATGGTGCCGGCGCAAAAGCCAAGCGCGTCGAGGTTCGTTTCCCCGATGCAATGGCCAACCCGTATCTGTGCTATGCAGCACTCTTCATGGCAGGCCTTGACGGGATACAGAACAAGATCCACCCCGGCGAAGCCATGGACAAAAACCTCTATGACCTGCCCCCGGCAGAACTCGCACAGGTGCCAACGGTTGCCGGATCTTTACGTGAAGCGCTCGACTGTCTTGCGGCCGATCATAACTATCTGCTGAAAGGCGATGTGTTCTCCAAGGACCAGATCGAAAGCTATATCGAACTGAAAATGGAAGACGTAGCCCGCTGGGAAATGACCCCGAGCCCGGTCGAGTTTGACATGTATTATAGTTATTGATTTTTCGATCAGAGATTAAAAAAGCCCGGTGGTCGAAAGACCGCCGGGCTTTTTTACTACAGTAATTCAGAAATGCAGGTTTAGAACTTCACACCAACTCGCGCATACAGGAACCGGCCGTTAAACCCGAATGGCGAAAAGCCCGAATACGGCAGATAATACTGGTTGATCGGATAACTTCCGCCAACCGAGGCAGGACGTGGGCCGATGGGTGAACGGTCTGGGTAGATGTCGAACACGTTGTTCGCACCAATCGCCAGATCAATCGATTCGACCGGGCTGAACCGCAGTTCGAGGTCGGATATCCATTTCGGACGGAGCACGATGTCATCGGGGCCAAGCGCTGTCAGGCTGGTTGGAGCTGTAATTGGCGCTGCATTACCCGGCGAAGTTACCTTGCCAAAACGAGTGGTCCGTGCGGTGATCCCAAAGCCACCGATCTTACCATCCGCGCTGAACACGATCTTGTTCTTGGGCTGGCCATCAGTGAAACGCAGCCCTTCCACACGACCAAACAGGACAATACCCGGAATGGTGGCAAGCGGACCAAGTGCATTGATGCGCCGTTTGATCGAAGTTTCATTCTTGTTATAAGCCGCAGTTAATGTCCAGCTGCCAAATTTGCCTTCGGGAATGCGGTAGCTTGCCACTGCATCAAGGCCCTTGGTTTTTGTATCCAGACCATTGATGAAGAACCGCGCCGCACCAACACTCTGGAAGCCATTGGCATCAAGAACCGCTTTAACTGCTGTATTTACGGCTGCTGTTCCAGCACCTGCTGCACCAAGGTTTTCGGTAAGCACGATGCGGTCGTCAATTGATATCGTGTAGAAATCAAGGGTCAGGGTTAGTCCGGATACAGGATTGGCAGTGCCGCCAAAGCTGAAGTTCAACGATTTTTCAGGTTTCAAATCTGTCGACCCAAGTGCGCGGGCAACTGGGCTGTTGACTGCGAGTGTGCTGATATCCACGGGCAGGCCGTTGATGAAATTGGTCGAGGTCGTCGTGAAAAA
>JAYUPC010000048.1:0-5455 GCA_043760355.1 Sphingomonadales bacterium | reverse complement strand
GGTCGTGGCAGCCGCTTTTGGGGCGCGGGGCGGCAATTACCGGTGGACGGTTCAATGTGAAGGGGCAAGAGGCGCTGTATCTTGCGCTCTCCCCCATCACCGCGCTGGCCGAATGCACACAGGGGTTTGCCGCGCGGATGCTGCCGCTGACCTTGTGCGAATATGATATCGATTGTGCCGACATTATCGACCTGACCGATCCAGCGATGCGCACGGCGGAAGGGGTAGCGTTTGAGGATATGGCCTGTGCTTGGCTGACCTTTCAGCGCGCAGGGAAGATCGCGCTATCGCAGGCCGTGGCGAAGGCGTTGGTCAAGAAGGGGTATTCGGGCGCGTTGGTGCCGAGCTTTGTTCCGGGTGTTTCGGAGGGGTCAGCTAACTTGGTGCTGTGGCGTTGGGGCGATCGGGCGTTGAATAAGGTGGTTGTTTATGATCCGGAGGGACGGTTACCGTTGGCAAAGGCATAAAAATCCTCCCCGGAACGGGGAGGTGGCGCGAAGCGACGGAGGGGTCCCGCCTATCCGAAAGGTCCACCACCAACGATAGTGGGCCCCCTCCGCCCTCTCGAGAGGGCACCTCCCCGTTCCGGGGAGGATTTGCGGGTTTAACCTATTCCTTTAATTTGCATGATTAGATTATTCATCATAAAACAGTAAAAATTGTAGCTTATTCAAACGGAGTAATGAAATTGCCAAAATGTCCTAAATGCGAAAAATCAATGTCTGGGGTTACAATATCAATGATGCCTTTATCAGGATATAATATGAAGTCTTTGAACGGAATTGCATATTCTTGTCCTCATATTTCTTGTCAAACAGTTATAAGTATTGGCGTTGACCCAATCGCGTTAGAAGCAGACACAATAGCTGGTGTAATAAAAGCTCTTAAGGGCACGAGATAACGAACATACTTCACAAAATGGAAGAGTGGAGAGCTTAACCAGCAAAGTACGGAGTTGGCATTGAACTCCTCAATAAGGCGGCCTATGCCACCCCTTCGGACTCTGTGTAAATATCTCGCACCCATCATCCGTAATTCCGATTGAGTGCTCAAACTGTGCGGATAAACTCCGGTCGCGCGTCACCGCTGTCCAGCCGTCTTCCAAGACCTTGCCCGCGGCCTTACCGATATTTATCATAGGCTCGATGGTGAAGATCATGCCGGGGCGTAGTTCAGGGCCGGTGCCTGCGCGGCCGGCGTGGACGATCTCCGGCGCGTCGTGGAACAGGCGGCCTAGGCCATGCCCACAAAATTCGCGGACGACGCTGTAGCGTTGTTTTTCGGCAATCGCCTGTATCGCCGCACCGATATCGCCAACGTGATTACCGGGCTTTGCCACCGCGATCCCCGCCATCATGCACTCATACGTCACATCGACCAATCGCTTTGCCTTGACGGGCACATCCCCGACCAGAAACATGCGGCTGGTGTCTCCGTGCCAGCCATCGAGCATCGGGGTCACGTCAATGTTGACAATGTCACCATCCTTCAGTTTTTTCTCCGACGGAATGCCGTGGCAGATGACGTGGTTGATCGAAATACAGCAGCTATGTGTATAACCGCGATAGCCCAAAGTCGCGGGCACGCCGCCCCCTGCAATCGTCATGCTGCGGACAATATCGTCAAGCTCCTGCGTCTCCACACCCGGCACCACATGGGGAACCAGCGCGTCGAGGATTTCAGCGGCCAGCCGTCCTGCGGCGCGCATTCCGGCAAATCCTTCTGCGCCGTGCAGTTTGATTGTGCCATCGCGGGCGTGGCGGGCTTCGTCGGGGGATACGGCTATATATTGGTTCATGGGATACAATATAGCGCGGGTTGTGACGTTTTGCGAGGGGGAGATTTACGGGGTAAGCTTTTGATATGACTCCTAACGTCACCCTGAACTTGTTTCAGGGTCTATTTCTAATCTAGCCTCCGCCTTGGCTGCACGATGGACCCTGAAACAAGTTCAGGGTGACGGTGAGAGCGCATTAAGAGCCTGTCCGCAAATCCACCCGCTCGACAAAATGGCTGTGTGTTCCGCTTGATATCTTGTGCGGCAATGCAATCCGGCATACCGGGCCGTTTGCAAACCGCTGACAATCGATCAGGATACATTCTGAGGTCCCTGTATTTTCGTCGGTAATAAAACTCACCAGATAGCCGTCGTCTTCCTCCGTTGATCCAACCCTGGGCGCAAAGGGCGCTTCGCTGGCATAGCGCCCGTCGGCCAGTTTTACCTGCCACGATTTTCCGCTCACCAGATCATGCTTGATGAAACTGTTGAACAGGAACCATCCCGGTTTTGATGTGGTGCTATAGGCGTAACGATATGGCTGCCCGAGGAACCGCTGGTTAATCATGCCGAATTCCATGATCCGGTCGTCCAGCCGTTCCTCCCGAGTGGTGCCATCTGAGAGGTTAAACCGCCAACGGTGCAGCTTGGGCTTGAAACTATGTTCATCGACATACGCCATCATGTGACCATACCCATCGGCATTCTCAATCGGCGGCGGATAGGGATCTTCCTCAAAATACCCGTCGAGCACAACCTCATCACCGTCTTCATACGCATTGATGAAATGCAGCACAAACGTAGGATCCGCCTCAAACCAGCGGATGTCCTCTGGCTGACCATGACGTGGGATCAAGGCAAAGCGCGACGGCATCCCGGAATGTAACCGTGTCACATGGACATTGCGTTTGAGCAGCTCCGCGTCCCAGAATAAAGGAAAATCACACAATATCGACCAGTTCGGTGTAATCATCATATCATGGGGCAAACGGGCCCCGGGCAGGGGGATCGGCACATAATGGGTAAGCCGGTGATCGCTGTCGACTACGCCGTAATGCATATAGGGCGCGTGTTTGGAGTAATTGAAAAACATCAGCTCCCTTGTGCGCCCGTCCACTTTGGGATGTGCGGAAATTCCGTCGAGTGGAACCCACGGCGCGATGCCCTCTTGCTCCAGTGTTTCGGGATCGAGCAAATAGGCTTCACCGCATTGGTAAAAGGTCGAAATCGCCTTGCCGCCGTGGACAATGATGTCGGTGCTGGAGGAGTCCTTAAGCGAGCCATGCGCGCCAAAGCCCACCCGCTTGGAAACGGTCGTGGCATCCATCAACCCGCTCCATAACGAACCGCCTTCCTCCTGCTCGGCGGCAAAACAGCGCGTCTGGACAAAGCGGTTGCGGTATGTGGCTTGGCCGTCCTTGAAATCAACCTGATGGATCATCCCATCGCCGTCAAAGGGGTGGTATCGCCCAAGCGGCTGATGTACCTGATTTTCGGTATTGCGCAGATAGATACCATCAATATCGGTCGGTATTGTGCCTTCGATAACCTTCAAATCCCACGCATTCACTTCTTCGTGCTGAGGGGTCCATGCGCCGTTAAGATACGGATGGTTGCTGGGCTGGAGCGATGCCTTGACCGGATTTAGGCGTTCAACTTTCATAGATCCACTCCTCTTGGTAAGTTAACGTATCGCGTTATAGCCGAAACTTCAATATGATCGAATATCCATGCTTTGCGGCTGCGGGATTACACGGTAAGGCAATGACATGACTTCAAACCGCATCTACACCGCAGCTCTCGTCATTATTGGCGACGAAATCCTATCCGGTCGTACACAGGATAAAAATATAGCCCAGATTGCACTGTGGCTCAATATTCAGGGTATCCGGTTAAAAGAAGTCCGCGTGGTTGCCGACGATGAAGGTGCGATTGTCGAGGCGGTGAATACACTACGTGCGCGCAATGACTATCTGTTCACCACTGGCGGGATAGGGCCAACGCATGATGACATCACAGTCGATGCGATTGCTGCGGCTTTGGGTGTGCCAGTGGTACTACATCCGATCGCGCAGGAAATCCTTGAGCGTTATTATGAAACACGCGGCGGCATTAACGAGGGGCGTTTGCGGATGGCACGGGTGCCTGAGGGTGCGGACCTGATCGCGAACAAAATGTCCGGTGCTCCCGGGATCAAACACGGCAATATCTTCATCATGGCGGGGGTTCCGCATATTACCGCCGGGATGCTCGATGCGCTGACCGGTACATTAGAGGGCGGCGAACCGCTCTTATCACACCAGATTGGCTGCTGGGTTGCCGAAAGCGAGGTTGCGGGGTTACTCGGCGAAACCGAAAAGGCGCATGTTGGTTGCCAGATCGGCAGCTATCCGTTTTTCCGCGAGGGCAAGGTTGGAGCGAACTTTGTGGTCCGTTCAACCGATCCGCATATGCTTAATCTATGTACCGAGGCTTTGAAGGTGGGGCTGGTGGCCAAGGGTTATGGCTGTATTGATGGTGGTATTTGATCTCCGTTCATCGGCAGTCAATCTGTCAAAAGTCATGTATGCACGCTATGTATCCTAAATATCTTCGCAATTTTACGGCTTTATTGTTCGGGCTGTCGGTACTTGCGCCCTTACAAGCGCAGACCAGTGTCAAAACAAAACCGCCGGTTATGGATGTGCTTGCTGTCCCAAAGACTGCGGCAACGCCATGGCTTTACGAAGGTAGCGATGTTCCGGTCGATACCAGCTGGACTTTTGGCACTTTGCAAAATGGCGTCCGTTATGCGGTGAAGCGCAATATTGTCCCCGCTGGGCAAGTGTCGATCCGGGTGCGTATTGACGCAGGGGCACTGCATGAAAATGACGATGAACGCGGCTTTGCCCACTTAATAGAACATTTGAGCTTTCGTGGATCAACCTTCGTTCCCGATGGCGAGGCCAAACGGATATGGCAACGTTTCGGCGTCAGCTTTGGCAGCGACAGCAACGCACAAACAACCGCAACACAAACAGTCTATAAACTCGATCTGCCCAATGCGCAGCCAGCAAACTTGGACGAATCGTTCAAGATACTTGCGGGCATGATGCGCGAACCTAGGATTAACGACACTTCACTTAATGCGGAGAGAGCCATTGTTCTGGCTGAACTGCGCGAAAATGATAGCGCACAGGCAAAGCTCGGCGATGCGATGCGGGAACATTTTTTTCAAGGACAACGGATTGCCAAACGGTCAACCATCGGTACGCCAGAAACGCTGAATGCTTCCACCGCTGAAAAGTTGCAGGCGTTTCACACACGTTGGTATCGCCCCGATAAAACAGTTGTGGTTGTTGCGGGTGATGCGGACCCCGAAAAATTGGTGGCGCTGGTTAAACAGCATTTTGGCGGCTGGATCGCTGTTGGAGCACCTGCTGCGGAGCCTGATTTTGGCAAACCCCAAATGAGTAAAAATGTTGCTGCCGTTGTCGCTGAACCCACGCTGCGGCCCGAGGTGAATATTGCCTATTTGCGCGGCTGGGAGAAGGTTGACGATACAATTGTCTATAATCAGCAGATTTTAATCGATTTACTTGCCCAAAAGATGATCAACCGGCGGCTAGAGGCAGCCGCACGGCAAGGTGGCAGTTTCCTGTTTGCAGGCGTTAATCAGGAAGATTTCTCACGCTCGGC
>JAYUPC010000047.1:0-5538 GCA_043760355.1 Sphingomonadales bacterium | reverse complement strand
TTTGCCCGAGGACGGCGGATTGACCACGCCGGCAATATGCCCCGATCCCGCGAGCACGAAAGTCCAGGGCCCAGCAAGGTAATGGGTCAGCTTCCAGACACTGGTCGGCGGCGCGATGTGGTCTTCGCGGCCGGCCTGGATGTAACTGGGGGTCTCGATGCGCGAGATGTCGATCGGCGTGCCCAGCGCGCTCAGCGAATCGGCGACGACCAGCCGGTTGTCGCGGTAAAGATCGCGCAAATAGGCCGCGTGCCACTTCGCCGGCAGGTTGGTGACATCGCCGTTCCAGTGGAGCAGGTCAAACGCTGGGTAATCCTCACCAAGCAGATAGTTTTTGACCACCGTGGACCAGATCAAATCTTTGCCGCGAAGCATGTTGAAAGTCAGCGCCATATAACGCCCGTCAAGGAACCCGTCCTTGCTCATCGCTTCGATCATCCCGATTTGATTGTCGTCGATAAAATTGAGCAGTTCACCGGCTTGGGTAAAATCAACTTGTGCCGTAAAGAAAGTCGCACTTTTGACCTTCTCAGCTTCGTCTTTTGCAGAGAGAATGGCGAGCGTTGCGGCAAGTGTAGTCCCTGATACGCAATAACCGATCATGTGCACCGAGGGTACATTGAGTAAGGCGCGCACAGTATCAATCGCATCCATCTGCGCCGCGATGTAATCGTCCCAGATCACCTCTGCCATCGAAGCATCCGCCGATCTCCAAGATGCGATGAACACGGTGATCCCCTGATCGGTACACCATTTAATGAAGCTTTTTTCCGCTGTCAGATCAAGGATGTAGAAACGGTTGATCCACGGCGGGAATATAACCAGCGGCGTCGCCAACACATCGGGCGTGGTCGGCGTATATTGGACAAGCTGATACATCGGCGTTTGATGCACGACCTTTCCCGGCGTTGCGGCGATGTTGCGGCCCAGCTCGAACGCATCCGGGTCAGTATGCGTCAATTGGCCGCGCCCCAAATCGGCCATCATATGGCTAAGTCCCTTAAGCAAACTTTCGCCCTTGGTCTCAATTGCTTTTTCAAGCGCAACCGGATTCGTGAAGGGTGAATTGGCAGGACTCATCGCTTCCAATAAGGTCCGCACGGCAAAGTTCAGTTTGTCTTTTTCGGCGGGCGGAATGTTATCCATCGCCTCAACTGCATTGGTCATAAAGTCGGACATTTGCTGATATCCCTGACGCATCAGGTCAAACGCGGGATGTTCCCACTGTGGTCCAGCAAAGCGCCTGTCCTTGGGATCAAGTTTATCCCGTCCGGCCTTTGCAAGCGGAGCCAAGACCTCTCCCCATGCGTCGAGTGCCTTGCGGTACGCAGTCATTGGGTCGGCTGCGGCCCCGCCAATGGAATCGGTCCATTTGGCCATCGCTTCGGCATCGAGATAAGGCGGCATTTGCGGAGAGTCGGTCATACCCGATCTATATGCGAAGATAGCCCGTTATCGAAGCACGAAATCCATATTGCGGCGCAGCATAGACATTCGTATAAAATGCGCGCATAGGGCGCTTCGAAAATTGGAACCCCTATGACATTTGAAAACCTTCCTCCGCTTCTTGATGAAGCGCTTACTGCGCGTGGTTACACCGCACTGACACCTGTTCAAACTGCTGTTATGCAACCAGAAGCCGATGGCCGCGACCTTATTGTGTCGGCGCAAACCGGCTCGGGTAAGACCGTTGCTTTTGGTTTGGCGATGGCGCCACAGATTCTTGACGGCGGCATGGTCAGCCTTGCTCGGTTGCCAGCGGCCCTAATTGTTGCCCCGACGCGGGAGCTTGCATTGCAGGTGAGTCGCGAACTGATGTGGTTGTACGGCAAAGCCGGTGTGCGGATTGCAACCTGCGTTGGCGGTATGGATGCGTCAAAAGAACGTCGATCACTCGGCCAAGGGGCGCAAATTGTCGTTGGCACACCGGGGCGTTTGCGCGATCACCTTGAACGTGGCGCGTTGGACCTGTCCGAATTGAAGGTCGCGATCCTTGATGAAGCCGACGAGATGCTGGACATGGGTTTCCGTGACGAGCTGGAAGAGATCCTCAACGCATCGCCCGGCGAACGCCGCACGCTTATGTTTTCGGCGACGATGCCAAAACAGATTGTGGCGCTTGCCAAACGCTATCAACGCGATGCCCTTCGCATTTCGACTGTTGGCGAAGACCGCGGGCACGGTGATATCAGCTATCAGGTGGTGACCGTTTCGCCGCCCGATATCGAAAATGCCGTAGTCAATTTGCTGCGATTACATGAAGCTGAAACCGCTATCCTTTTCTGCGCAACTCGCGACAATGTCCGTCACTTGCACGCCAGCCTTACCGAGCGCGGGTTTAATGCCGTTGCGCTGTCGGGTGAGCATAGCCAGCAGGAGCGTAACCACGCACTACAAGCCCTTCGCGACCGTCGTGCCAGGGTGTGTGTGGCGACCGACGTTGCTGCACGCGGGATCGATTTGCCTTCGGTAACTTTGGTGGTCCATGTCGAAATGCCCCGCGATGCAGAGGCTTTACAGCACCGGTCCGGGCGCACCGGTCGTGCGGGTAAGAAAGGGACGGCGGTTCTGATCGTTCCTTATCAACGCCGTAAGCGCGTCGAATCGATGCTGCGCGGGGCAAAGATCAATGCCGATTGGATCAACGCGCCAACAGCTGCGGATATCATTGCCAAGGACCACGAACGCTTGCTCGAAACATTGCTCACGCCGGTTGAGGTCGAGGATGAAGACCGGGCGCTGGGCGCAAAGCTGCTTGAAACGATGAGTGCGGAAGATATTGCCGCCGCACTTGTTCATGTTCACCGTTCGAAAATGCCGGTAGCCGCAGAGATGCTCGATGACGGCGCACGCGGTGAGCGGACGAAGGAGACGCACCGCGACGGCTTTGACGATTCGGTGTGGTTCAAACTCAATATCGGACGCAATAATAATGCGGACCCCAAATGGATATTGCCGTTACTTTGCCGCCGTGGGGGTGTGACCAAGAACGACATTGGCGCGATCCGTATTACCGCGAACGAAACGCATGTTGGCATAGCCCAGGCTGCTGCACCGCGCTTTGCCAAGGCTATCCAGTCACCGGGGCGTGATGAAGACCATGACGTAGAAATTACGCAAGGCGAAGGTCCGCCGCGCGATGCTGCGCGCGATAATAAGCGCGCTTCGCGTAGTGGGGGTGGTCGTGACAATGCTAGCGGTGATCGCTCAACACTTGCGCCGCGTTATGGCATGCCCAGAGGTAATGATGGTCCTCCTCGTGGCGGTCCCGGCGGTAAGCCCAGAGGCGGTCCCGGCGGCAAACCACGCGGCACTAGGTCAGATGGTCCACGCGGCGATAGCGTCCGTCCCTTTGGCGGTGGCGGTGCGCCTTCAAAACACGGCGTCAAGCACAAGGCCAAAGGCAACCGGCCCCGTTAGGCGCAAATTCGATTTGGTTATATCAGCGAGCAGGTGGCCGTTAACCCCGTCTCCGCTGGATAATCTGGTCAAGCACGAACCCGTCAATGTCGGTATTAATCTGTATCCAGAGTGGCAAATGATCTGACATTTGGAATGTGAATTCTTGCTTGGTCAGGTCGGGAAAAAGCGGTTTGTGATCGCTCGCATAAAAATCGACTACGCCGCCTGCATTGGTGAAGCTTTCGGCGAAGCGTGGAAAATGGAGTATCTGGTCATACCGTTTGTCCCGCGCCAAATTGGTCCCGAAGTCATCGGCGATGAGCGCTTTAGGTACTTGCAGACCGGTTGATGTTATCGCCGCAAACATCGGATCATTGCGGCTGGGGATGTTGAAATCTCCCATGACAATAATGTCTTTATCCTCAGCATTTTTCTCGGCGACCTTTGCACCTACCCAGTTGGCAAGGCCCTGTATTTCCTTCAAGCGCGCGGCATCGCTTTCGCCCCACCGGACATGCGTTGTGAAGGCAAGGAAATCATAATTGCCCGATTTGAACGAAGCAACATAGGGGGATCGCCACCAGCTGTCTTCGGCAATATATTCGGTGCCCCGTTTGACGCGAGGCGGGCTGGCCTCTGCCGCCATGCCGTTGAACCGGACTGCGCGACTGTCAAAGATATAGCAGATACGTTCGCGATTGCCCCCGGCATCGGGGATCACGTCAGAATAGACCACATCCCAATAAGGCCCAAGGATTGGCAATATGCGGTTCAGATCATCCAGATTGTCGCGTAGTTCGACTATGCCGACCAGATCAAACTGTCCGATAATCTCCGCAATATAATGGATCGCGGCTTCACTTCGTTTTTTCTTGCCCAACTCGCGGATGTTCCATGTCGCGATGTTCAGCGTTTCGTCTAACTTGGATGGCGGGATTTTTGCGGTCTCGATACGCTTGCGCAACAGCTTTAGGCCTTCGGCGATCTCAAGACTGACATTACCGTGAAACATTGCATCTTCCTTTCAAACACACAGATGAAGAAGCGACCTATCGTGCGTTATGGATCGCCGATTTATTATACACTGCGTGCTAACTAACAAATATGGCAAAATAGGGACAAGGAGTTTTTCGCGCGCCACTTTATCCTAGGCTAGATATGTGATCAAAAATCCCGCATAAAGGCGTCTTACGAAAACACCCAATTCGAAACGGGAGCATAATGTCAGAAGAGTTCTACCGCATCAAACGCCTGCCACCTTATGTCATCGCCGAAGTCAACGCGATGCGGGCCACGGCGCGTGCGAGCGGGGAGGACATTATCGACCTTGGCATGGGCAATCCCGATCTGCCGCCGCCACCACATGTGATCGAGAAACTGTGCGAAGTGGCCCAGAAACCCGATGCGCACGGTTATTCCGCATCAAAGGGAATTCCTGGTCTTCGCAAGGCACAGGCCAATTATTACGGGCGGCGTTTCGGGGTAGATGTTGATCCAGAGACCGAGGTTGTTGTGACCATGGGATCGAAAGAAGGTCTGGCTAGTCTTGCAACCGCGATTACCGGACCCGGAGACGTGGTTCTTGCCCCCAATCCAAGCTACCCGATCCATACTTTTGGTTTTATCATCGCAGGCGCAACGATCCGGTCAGTGCCGACAACGCCGGATGAAAGATATTTCGCCGCACTTGAACGAGCGATGGCGTTTACGGTACCTCGTCCCTCAATACTGGTGGTGAATTATCCCTCTAATCCGACAGCGGAAACCGTTGATCTGGCATTTTATGAGCGGCTGGTCGCGTGGGCAAAGGAGAACAAGGTGTGGGTACTATCCGATCTTGCCTATTCCGAACTTTATTTTGATGGCAATCCGACGCCCTCGATCCTGCAGGTTAAAGGGGCAAAGGATATTGCGGTGGAGTTTACCTCACTGTCCAAAACCTATTCAATGGCGGGATGGCGTATCGGTTTTGCGGTGGGCAACAAGCAGCTGATTGCGGCGATGACGCGGGTAAAGAGCTATCTGGATTACGGGGCGTTCACACCCATTCAGGCTGCGGCTTGTGCTGCGCTAAATGGTCCTCAGGATATCGTTGAGAAGAACCGCCTGCTTTACCACAAACGCCGTGATGTCTTG
>JAYUPC010000046.1:0-16903 GCA_043760355.1 Sphingomonadales bacterium | reverse complement strand
CAGCAACGGCGCTGGTACCTTTTAGGTCAGGAATCTGTCGCTCCACCTCCGCCGCCACTTTGTCCGCAAACGCGGCATCATCGGTAAATAGGATCGATTGACTCGTCGGATCATGCTCGGACTGACTCAGTAAATCAGCCGCAATCCAGTCCGCCTTGTTTTTGGCGTCGGCAACAACAACAATCTCGGATGGACCAGCCACCATATCGATGCCAACGACGCCGTAAAGCTGGCGCTTGGCCTCTGCCACCCACGCATTGCCGGGGCCGGTTATAACATCAACAGGGGCAATGCGTTCCGTGCCATATGCCAACGCTGCAATTGCCTGTGCCCCGCCAACACGCCAGATTTCGTCTACACCGGCCAGATGAGCAGCGGCCATAACGGTAGCATTAATTCTACCAGAAGGAGTTGGCGTCACCATCACCAAACGTTCAACCCCAGCTACCTTTGCCGGGATCGCATTCATTAAAACTGATGAAGGATAAGAGGCGCGCCCGCCGGGAACGTAAATTCCCGCTGCATCAACCGCACTCCATTTCGCACCCAGACGGACACCGGCTTTATCGGTATAGTCACGGTCCTTTGGCAATTGCGCTTTATGATAGGCAGTGATCCGGCTTGCTGCCAATTTAAGGGCACTCCGCAGATCAGGTTCCAATCCGTCAAACGCTGCCTTGCACTGCGCTGTATCGACCTGCCAACCTTCCTGGTTGAGGCTAAAACCATCAAAACGCTTGGTAAGTTCGAGCAGAGCAATATCGCCGCGTGCCCGCACATCACGGATGGTCTGTTCAACTACGCTTGCCACATCACTATCGGTATCGCGCCTGTCATTGACCAGAGCGTCAAAGTCAGCGGCAAATCCCGGATCGGAGATATCCAGCCTTTGCATGTTATTTCACAAGCTCCCGGAAACGGTCAACCATCGCGGGGATCGTATCGCTCATCATCTTATATGCGGCGCGGTTCACGATCAGCCGCGCTGATACTTGGGAAACAACCTCGCTTTCCACCAAACCGTTTTCGGCAAGCGTTCGCCCTGACGACACCAAGTCAACGATACGCCCCGACAGCCCCAGCAAAGGTGCAAGCTCCATTGCGCCGTTAAGCTTGGTGCATTCGGCCTGAATTCCCTGACGCTGATAATGACGTTTGGTAATACCGGGATATTTAGTTGCGACACGAATGTGACCTTGCGCCTTTTCTTGCGTCGCGCCCTCAAGCACGGCAACAGACAAGCGGCATTTGCCAATTCCCAAATCCACCGGCGCATAAAGTTCGGAATAATCAAATTCGTCGATCACATCGCTGCCGACGATGCCGATATGTGCTGCGCCGTGTGCGACAAAAGTTGCTACATCAAAGGCGCGCACGCGGATGATTTGAACATCTGGATCGTTCGTCGCGAACATCAGCGCACGGCTGCTGCCGTCGAAAAAATCAGCAGCTGGTTCAATTCCAGCTGCCTGCATAAGCGGCAAAGCCTCGTCGAGAATCCGTCCCTTGGGGATTGCAAAAATAATATTTTCAGTCATAGAAACACGCGCTTTAGGGGCGCAGGATCGAAAGGGCAATATGGACATTTTCGATATGCAAGATGTGGCACAAGGTATCCGTGAACAGGCCAAGCATGTTGCGAGCAACAATGCACCGATCACGGCACGTATTTGCTTGGCGCAACTTGCCTTACTGGATAGCGAAACTGAAACCGGGCGGCGGCTCGCATCATGGGCTGGACACGTGCTTGCCGATGCATTGCCGTTGCGCGTGGCTGGTGGACTGCATCACTTGCATTTAACCGGCACAGAAAGCCGTCTAGCGGAGATTTATAACGGCAACATAACTGACCAGTCCATCATTGACTCTGTCATTTGCGACATAGTTACAGAGCATGACGACGCGATATTACCTTGGTTAGACAGCCCGCCACAAACCAATGAGGCCGGACGCTCAGCCTGTTTTATGGCTGGACTGAAATGGCTGTCTGGTGAAATTGGTCCCCGATTTGAACTCAACGAGCTCGGCGCGAGCGCGGGTATCAACACCATGATGGATCGCTATCATTTCAGCCTGGGCGGAGTGATGGCAGGGCCAGTAAATTCGCCAATGCAGATCAAGCCGGAATGGCGAGGGAACCCTCCACCAGATACCCCTGTCGTGATGAAGGCGATTTATGGCTGTGACCAACAACCCATTGACCTGTCCGATCCGCAGGCCGCGATGCGGGTGAAAAGCTATATCTGGCCGGAAAATCATGATCGATTGGACAGGATGGATGCTGCCATTTTGCTGGCTACTCAACAAAGGCCCGGAATCACCAAAATGGATGCGGCCGATTGGGTTGATATGCGAATAATCACTCCGCAAGAATTCGGGGTTACGCGTGTATTCAACCACAGCATTGTTTGGCAATATATACCAGAATATCGCCGACAGCGCATTTACGACGCTATTCATGCTGCGGGATCCAATGCGACGCTGGATAAGCCTTTGGCTTGGATGATGTTAGAAACCAATCGTGCCACATTTCGGCATGAGTTAACCATCCGGTACTGGCCCGGTGGGGCAGAGCCAACACTTTTAGCAAATGCACAAGCTCATGGTGCGTGGGTCGAGTGGCTGGATTAAGTTAAGAATTGCTCCATGGCTGCATTCACCGCATCTGGCGCCTCCCACGGAACAAAATGCCCGCAATTGTGGACGGGGACAATATTGACGTTAGGAACTAACACCTCAATTCCGTTTAGGTTGCTGGCTGGTAACGCCAAATCATCCATTGCCCATATAACCAATGAAGGGATCATCAGCTTCGGAAAATCGCCAGCTGCAAAGGGCGGCATTTGCGCATCTTCGTCCATAGCGGGTACGACCAAAGCCGATGCACGATACCAATTGAGCATTCCAAAACAGGCATCGCGGTCCTCCCAATCGGCGAGCAGTGCCGCGCGTTCTTCTGGCTCCATCGCTTCGGATCGGCCCCATTTTACGACCTTTTGCATTAACCCCGTCAGGCCCTTCTCTCGGATCAGTTCATCATTGGCGGGGTCGCGGAAGGCACGGATATATTGCGATGATGCGCGTTGTTCCATGTCCGTTATCATTAACCGCTGAAACAAATACGGGTGCGGCGCATTGGCAATTATTGCACGGGTCACGCGCCCTGCCCATAACGGGTTAAAGCTGCCCGGTTGACCATTAAGCGCCACACTCCACGCAATCGCCCCGCCCCAGTCATGACCAACAATCGTAAACTCCTGAATCGCAAGCGCATCGGCGACTGCGAAGATATCGGCGGTTAGCTTGTCTGCGGTATAGGCATCAACATCCTTCGGCTTAGACGATCCACGATAACCACGCTGATCGGGTGCGATGCAATAAAAACGATCCGCAAAATGGGCAATCTGATGTCGCCATGTACGGTGGCTTTCAGGAAACCCGTGCAGAAAAACCAGCGCCGGATTTTTGGAATCCCCCGCCACATAAACATCCAGTTCGACACCAGTGGACAGGGATAAGCGATGCTTTTCTTGGGTCATATTCATCCAGTCTGTCTATATTAGACAACAAGAGAGGCAAGGCGGATTTCATCCCGCGTTTTCAAGAAGCTGTCTTACAAGATTGGTGATGTTGTCAGGAAACACTTGTTCTATAGTCTTATCAAGATCACTAAGAGACCACCAGCGATGGTTTGTAATGACGCGCTGTTCAAGCTCGGTATGCCCATTTTTGTTAAGGGTTTGATCCGGTGCTTTAATGAAGAAATAGCGTTCGTCTGACCAAACCTGTTCGCCTTCAAGAGATGTGAATTCGACGCGGCGCTGGTGAACTTCTGGCCCAGGGTCCAGCATCAAACCCGTTTCTTCAAACATTTCCCGTCGCGCGGCTGCAAAATAGTTTTCTCCTGGGTCGCAAGCACCGCCCGGTGTTGCCCAAAACTGTCGACCGTCCCCTGCATCAAAATAAAATAACAAGAGATTATGTTCAGGATCAACGATCAACAAACGCGCAGATGGTCGGGCAGTCCGCACCCTCACTCACCCGGCGCCCTCGCCTTGATCGCAAGCGCATGCACCCGCTGCCCGGGAATATCGCCCAGCGCCTGATTGACCATGCGTTGACGCATCACGCGGTTTACGCCCGCAAAGGCCGCGCTCATAATCTCGACCGTAAAGTGCGATTCGCCTGAGCCGTCATCGCCGCTATGGCCGCTATGGCTCGCGCTGTCGTTGATTACAGCCAGATGCACCGGCGCAAAGGCGGCTTCCAAAAGTTTTTCCATCTCGATCTGGTTTGGGCCTTTATTCATATGCACTCTTTCCCATATTGACGGATCATCGCCAAGAGAAAATACAACAGAAATATGAGTGCAGGTGGATTTCGAAGCCGTTTTCACGGCGCAGTCGGTTCGGGCGATCAACTCTGCGCTTATACCGGATGCCATGAACCCGGAGATTTCCGTGCGCCCGATATCTATGGCCGCGGCTCTTCGCCCAATGGTCCGGGTGATTATCAATGGTTGTGCCTTGACCATGTCCGCGAATTCAACGCACACTATGATTGGTTCACCGGCATGAGCGCGGAAGAAATCTCTACTGCGCAAAGCCCGATCCACAGCTGGGCGAGCGAGGTTCGCGCTTTTTCTGCTACCGCTGGAGTCGATTCTCCCCCCAAATGGTCAGATTTTCATGATCCGCTCGATGCAATCTCTGCACGCTTCAGGGGCCGGATGAATGAAGCCGCCCCCAAACCGCGCACTGATGGCAAATTCCTGTCAAACGAAGACCGCAAAGCGCTAAAGACGTTAGGGCTTGGCGAAGATGCAGAGCGCAAATCGGTCCGTTCGGCTTATTCCTTTAAGGTCCGAAAATTTCACCCCGACAAAAATGGTGGCGACAGGTCTTATGAAAAGGCTTTGCAAGATGTAATTGCGGCTTATACGCACTTGAAGAAATCTCCCATATTTATCTAAGAGAATTGCATGACCGATATTCCGAACATCCAGCCCGATAGCCGCGACGCAACGATCCTAGCGGCCCCCGACAAAATGGTTAGCGTGCGCGAATTGTTCGGGATTGACGTGGACATGGAATGCCCGGCCTTTTCCGAAGCCGATGAGCGCGTACCCGACCGGGATGACAGCTATGTTTTCGATGGCGACACCACGCTCGCGATTCTGGCCGGATTTGCGCATAACCGCCGCGTGATGGTTCAGGGTTATCACGGCACTGGTAAGTCGACACATATCGAACAAGTTGCCGCGCGCCTCAACTGGCCGTGTATTCGCATCAACCTTGATGCGCATATCAGCCGGATAGATTTGATCGGCCGCGATGCGATTGTTTTGCGTGACGGCGTGCAGGTAACCGAGTTCCGCGAAGGCCTGCTCCCATGGGCGTTGCAAACACCCACGGCATTGGTGTTCGACGAATATGATGCAGGGCGCCCCGATGTAATGTTTGTAATCCAGCGCGTTCTGGAAACCGAAGGCAAGCTGACCTTGCTCGACCAGAACCGTGTGATCCGGCCAAATCCGTTCTTCAGACTTTTTGCCACCGCCAACACGGTTGGTCTTGGCGACACCAGCGGGCTGTACCACGGAACACAAGCCATCAACCAAGGTCAGATGGACCGGTGGAACATAGTTATCGGGCTGAATTACCTTCCCGCGCAAGTTGAAAGCGAAATCGTACTGGCAAAATCATCGGGCTGCGACGCGGCAATGGTCGCAAACATGGTCAAGGTTGCCGACATGACCCGAACGGGCTTTATTAATGGTGATATCTCAACTGTCATGTCGCCGCGCACCGTCATCACCTGGGCACAAAACACTGCGATCTTTAAAGATGTCGGCTTCGCCTTCCGCTTAAGCTTCCTCAACAAATGTGATGAAACCGAGCGCGCTTTAGTTGCCGAATATTACCAGCGCGTTTTTGGAAAGGACTTGCCGGAAAGTGTTTTGGGTAAAAGCTAGGCGCTTTTTCGATTTTGGTTTGCCAGCGCGCTTTTCTCTTTATCCAAAGCTTTCGATTCCACCAAACGCCGCGCTTCTTCCATTTGCACCAGCCGGGCTTGGTCGGTGGTTTTGGATAGTCGCAGATTGGTGAGTTCTTCGACTGGTACGGCTTGGCTATAGAGAAAGCCTTGGACTTCGGAGCATCCCTCTTTGCGCAAACTGTCAAATTGTTCTGACCGCTCCACACCTTCGGCTGTCGTTGTCATGCCTAGGCTGTTGGCTAGGCCGACGACAGAACGGACAATCGCCTGACAATCCTCTCGGCTGTCGATTTCGCTAATGAAACAGCGGTCGATCTTGATTTTACTGAACGGGAAACTGCGCAGGTAATTAAGCGAGGAATAGCCGGTACCGAAATCATCAAGCGCGATTTGCACGCCAAGGCTGCGGATTTTGTGCAGCGTTTCGATATTAGCGTCGCTGTCCTGCATCAACACGCTTTCTGTAATTTCCATACACAGCCGGTCAGCCGTAACGCCGCTATGTGCAAGCGCGCTGACGATTGTGGAGATTAAAGTTGTGCTGCGCATCTGTACCGGAGACAAGTTGACCGATACCGAAATATGCGGTTCCCATCCGGCAAGATCGTGGAGCGCTTGCCGGATCACCCATTCGCCAATCTGCACGATCATACCCGTATCTTCGGCAACTGGAATAAAGGTTGCTGGCATCACAATACCGCGAGTCGGATGCTCCCAGCGGATCAGCGCTTCATACCCGGTGGTCTCACCCGATTCGACA
The DNA here is from genome assembly GCA_043760355.1 of Sphingomonadales bacterium. Lineage (GTDB taxonomy): Bacteria > Pseudomonadota > Alphaproteobacteria > Sphingomonadales > Sphingomonadaceae > Sphingorhabdus_B. Next base: position 10,146 of record JAYUPC010000046.1, on the reverse strand, counting down.
TTAATAAGCGGCTGATAATGTAGACGCATTTCGCCTTTGCCAAGTGCACTGCGCAGATCAAGTTCGATCATCCGGCGCATCTGTGCGGCTTCATCCATTCCTGCTTCAAACAAAACGGCGCGGTTGCGGCCGCTTGATTTTGCGGCATAAAGCGCCAAGTCCGCATTGCGTATCAAATCTTCGCCGCTATCTGCATGATCGGGCGCTACGGCCATACCAATACTTACACCGACAACCACATCATGATCATTCAGGCTGAAAGGTTTACCTAAAAAGCCGATTATTGCATCTGCAATATTGGACATTTTATCGACGCGGCTTGCGGGTACCAAAATGGCAAATTCGTCACCACTAAGACGCGCAACGATTTCAGCACCGGTCACACATTCTTCCAGCCGGCGAGCCACGCCTTGCAATAATTGGTCACCAACCGAATGGCCCAGCGTATCATTGATCGACTTGAAGTTATCGAGATCAAGATACAGCAAACCGGCGACGCCTGCATCTGCACTTAGTATACGATACAGTGTGTCGTTGAACAGAAAACGATTGGGCAGATTGGTCAGGCCATCATAATGCGCCATATAATTGACACGTTCTTCGGCGCGACGTTGTTCGGTAATATCATTTACCACACAGCGAAAAACAACCCCGTCTTCTTTAGTTGGCCGTGCGCTAATCATCCACCAGCGGCGATCACCGTTGATCGTTAGAGATACAACATGTCGACGAAAGGCGCGCTTTTGTAAAAAATGTTCTTCTAACAAAGTACGCTCGGCACCCTCGTCAAACAGACAGGGCAGCCGTTTATTTTCCAGCGTCTCGGGCTGCCTGCTGGCGGCGGACGCAAATCTTGCACTTGGATTGACGATGCGTTCCCCGTGACCAAGTTCGATCAGCCAGTCCGAACCCTGTTCAGTATAGTCATTGAGTAACAGCTGGATTGTGTCGCTGGATTTGGCGAGCGCACGTTCGCGGTTATTGCTGATTTTGAAACGGTCTGCATTTTCGCGCACATTACTGATGAGTACGAATAAGAAGCAGAAGAGTAGGCCCGCAGCTGCGTTTGCAGGGCCTTGACCAAGGCTAAGCAGGCCAAACAAGCTGCCAATTGCGGCCATAATAATATAAACTATCGCGGCCTTTGGTAAGGTGCGATATGTAATCGCACCCGAACTAACCATTCCAGCGCCGATGATCCCAGCAAATAATTGATGCTCGGGACCCCCCGAATATAGCATATATCCAGTAACAATACCCCATGCAGAGCCCATGAGCGCTGCATTTAAAGTAATCTTATTTGATAGGAACAGATATCTTTTTTCATCGACGCTAAATTGGATAACTTGTTGGGCCAGATTAAAACGCCATGTAACTAGCGTCAGAAGTACAAAGAAACCTGCCGAAAGCATCGATAGCGATAACATATCGCTGAAAACTGCAACGGTAAGGCACCCGTTCATAAGATTTGCAATCGCAGATTGGCGAACATTGGCGACGTGCGCGATCAACTGACGCTTCAACATCCAAAGATCTTCGCGCCGGTAAACCAGACGTCGGCTATATTTCACCTGTTGACCCTCAATCCACGAACGCCTTGCAATACAATGCAGACTTTTCCTGAAACTTGGCTAAAAGAAAATAACAAACAAAAGATTAGCTTATCAAAAATTTACATTATTGTGAAAATGCAGGGTCTGATTTGGGCAAATCACTTTTTCATGGCTAAGGTTCATTTACCTCATGCTATTTGATAGTAAATATACAAATAATCGGAGTCGTTCCCTTGAAAAAACTCGCTACTATCACCGCCTTGATCCTTGTTTCTGCGCCTGTTCAGGCCGCTCTCAAAACAGGGGCAAGGGTAACAGATTTTACCACACAGGCGGTTTTGGCGGGTGAGCCATATACCTACAATCTTAACCTTGCGCTCAAAAAAGGGCCAGTTGTTTTGTATTTCTATCCCAAAGCATTCACATCGGGGTGTACGATTGAAGCGCATGAATTTGCCGAGAAGACCGATGAATTCAAGGCACTTGGCGCCAGCGTTATGGGCATTTCAGCGGATGATATCAAAACTTTGAGCAAGTTTTCGGTTGAAGCCTGCCGTAACAAATTTCCCGTTGCCGTCGCATCGAAATCGGTCATCAAAGCCTATAAAGTCGCATTGCCGCTTGCCGGAATTTCCGATCGCACAACTTATGTCATCGCGCCAGATGGCAAGATTATATATACCTATTCAAACCTTAGCGCGAAGGGTCATGTGCTTGGCTCACTCAAAGCCGTGCAGGATTGGCGCAAAGCAAACCCGGTTAGCAGATAAGCAATATATTGAGGCTGCCGATTTTACCTCTCGCTTTTACCGTATTATGATATTAATACAGTTATTCTATGCACGACCGACCAACTGATCCTTTTGCGCAGCATTCGATTTGGCAGACAGCTCCCGTTGCGCAGGGCTCGCCTTATGGTGCCGCTCCTGATTTTCTCCCTCCCCCGCCAAAACCTCGCACACGCTGGTATTGGATACGGCGCGGAATTGCTGCATTTTTTCTCCTCATCATGATTATCCTCATCTGGCTGACGGTAACAGCACCGCTATCCAAATCTCTCGCCCCGATCGCCCCGCCACAGGTCACATTGTTAGCCGCCAATGGCCAGCCGATTGCCCGCAACGGCGCGATTGTTGACCGGCCGGTAAAGGTCGCCACGCTGCCGCCGCACTTGGTCCATGCCTTTATGGCGATTGAGGACAGGCGGTTCTATTCGCACTGGGGCGTTGATCCCCGGGGTCTCGCGCGTGCGGCGTGGAGCAATGCTTTTGGCGGCGGCATGACGCAGGGCGGCAGCACAATCACGCAGCAACTTGCCAAATTCACCTTCCTGACACCCGAACGCAGCCTGACACGCAAGGCACGCGAGATGCTAATAGCATTCTGGCTAGAAGCTCGGCTCAGCAAAGACGAGATACTCGAACGCTATCTATCGAATGTCTATTTCGGCGACAACGTATATGGTCTGCGTGCGGCATCGATGCACTATTTCTATCGCCAACCGGAAAAACTGACCCTGTCGCAAAGTGCCATGCTTGCGGGATTGGTACAGGCCCCCTCCCGGCTCGCGCCCACCAAAAATCCTGATCTTGCGGCAAAACGGGCACGCATGGTTCTAAATGCAATGGCCGCAGCGGGATATTTGACCGAGGCCGAAGCTAAATCCACCCGCACACCCGGCATTGATGTGCGGGATAGTGACACGCTGCCCACCGGAACCTATTTCGCCGATTGGGCTATGCCGCAAGCACGCGCGCTAAGTGAGGAGAGTTACAGCAGGCTGACGCTCAAAACCACGCTTGATGCGCGGTTGCAGGAAGTAGCGCGGCGGGTCATCGGCAATGCGCCCCTTGGCAAAGCGCAAGTTGCCCTAGTCGCGATGCGCAAAAATGGCGAGGTCGTCGCGATGGTAGGCGGGCGGAGCTACAAAACATCCTCTTTCAACCGTGTGAGCCAGGCCAAGCGCCAGCCAGGTTCCACTTTCAAATTATTCGTCTATCTAGCCGCATTACGAAGCGGGATGACCCCCGACAGTCTAATCGATGACACCCCGATTGCAGACGGAATTTACCGCCCCAAAAATTCAAGTGAACGATATCGTGGGCAGATTACACTCGCGCAGGCATTTGCGATTTCGAGCAATGTTGCCGCCGTCCGCCTTTATCGGCAATTGGGTGACAAAGCGATTATCCGCGCCGCACGCGATCTTGGCATTGATAGTCCGCTGGCTCAGGATGACCCCAGCCTGCCACTTGGCACCTCGGGTGTAGCTTTGCTTGAGCTAACATCGGCTTATGCGTCAGTTGCGGCTGGTAGCTGGCCCGTTGAACCCCGCGCCTTCAAGAATAACGAAGCGGAAAAAGGATGGTTTGATTGGCTGTTTGGATCACAACATAGCTTTAGCGGCAACACCCATGCACAGATGGAGCAATTGCTGCGCGGTGTTGTGCAAAATGGCACAGGCCGTGCAGCACGCTTAAGGATTCCGGCTTATGGCAAGACCGGTACGAGCCAAGATAACCGCGACGCACTTTTCATCGGTTATGCCGGCGATTTGGTTGTTGGCGTCTGGATCGGCAATGACGATAATACGCCGCTTAAAGGTATCAATGGCGGTGGTCTTCCAGCACGCATTTGGGCAAACTTCATGGCGCAGGCAGTTAAAGGCGCAGGATATGTCGCACCGCCCAAGCCCGTGAAGAAGGTCGATCCCGAAGGTCCCATCGATCCACTTGATTTGCCTGAAATCACCGATCTACCCATCAATATCGAGGGTACTGATGTGCGCATTAACCGCGAAAATGGTGTGACGGTATCGACCGAGATTGGCGGGGTTCCATTGGATGTAACGCTCGGCAAAAACGGCCTTGATGTCAAACAGCGGGATGACCGGCCACCGCGACAATAATGCGGAATGCATCAGCACAGGTCACAATCCTGTCATCATTTCATACCAGTATCTCACGTGAGTCTTTGTGTTACATAATCATCACCATACGCGCGTGAATATCCTATTATAGAGCCAGTAAGCCAGAGCAGGGACAAAAATGAGAAATACCGCAAAATATCTGATTGGATCAGCCTTGATCGCCGTGCAATTGGCCAGTTCCAATGCAACCGCTGCAAAGACGCCTGCCGCGAGTTCTGCTCCGGCAACAAGGACAGTTGCAACACCGCCCGAGCCAAAGCTGATCGTCGTTATTGCTGTCGACCAATTCTCCGCTGACTTGTTCTCCGAATATCGCGGACAAGTCACTGGCGGGTTAAAGCGTTTGCAGCAGGGTGTCGTCTTTCCTTCCGGCTATCAAAGCCATGCCGCTACTGAGACCTGTCCCGGCCATTCCACGATCCTGACTGGCACGCATCCAGCGCGTAATGGCATCATTGCCAATAATTGGGCCGATCCCGCCAGCACACGTTTGGACAAAGACGGCAAACCGGATTACGGCGTCTATTGCGCAGAAGATGAAACACAGCCAGGCAGCAATTCAGGCAATTATGTGGTTTCGCCAATTCATCTTAAAGCAGAAACCTTGGGTGACAGGCTAAAAAAAGCGTCGCCCGATAACCGCGTTGTTTCTATTGCGGGTAAAGACCGTGCGGCCGTAATGATGGGCGGCCATGCCATCGACCAAGCGTGGTGGTGGGACGGCAAGGCTAAAGCATTTGCAACATTCAAAGGTAAAAACACCCCTCCCCCCGCTGCCTTAGCGCGTGTGAATGCCGCCGCAGCTGCAGCAATCGCTAAGCCTGCGCCAGTGATGCTGTTACCTACCTGTGCGGGTCATAACATTACGGTTTCAATCGGAAGCGGCAAAACCATTGGAACATTACTGCCCCGCAAGCCCGGTGACGCAAGCGTATGGCGTGCATCACCTGAATTGGACCGTATGACGCTTGATTTAGCGACATCGACAATGACCGAAATGAAGCTGGGCAAGGGCAAAGGGACCGATGTGCTATCCATTGGCCTTTCGGCAACTGATTATACCGGACACACATTTGGAACATCTGGTGCAGAAATGTGCCAGCAGATCCATGCGCTTGATACTATGCTTGGCACTTTCCTGACAAAGCTTGATGCCCAGAATACGCCGTATATCGTAACCCTGACCGCCGATCATGGTGGCCATGATGCGCCGGAACGCAATAACGCCCACGCAGCCGCCGATGCAAAACGCGTTTCTGCGCCAAGCTTGTCAGATATTGGCAAGCAGATTGCAGCAAAAAACGGCCTTTCTGGTGATCCCTTGATTGGCGACGAGGTATTCGGTGACATTTATTTGAAAGCCGGTGTGCCTGCCAATAAACGTGCCTCGGTACTCGGCGATGCCATCGACGCCATTTTATTCCATCCCGATGTTGAAAAGATATTCACCAAAGCCGAGCTAGCTGCTCAAGCCATTCCCAAAGGACAGCCTGAAAACTGGAGCCTGATCGAGCGTGCGGCGGCTTCGTTTGATCCCAAACGGTCAGGCGATCTGCTTGTTATTCTCAAATCCCGCGTTACCCCTATTCCTGATCCAAGTAAGGGTTATATCGCGACGCATGGCAGCATATGGGATTATGACCGCCGCGTGCCACTGCTGTTCTGGTGGCCTGGCGCAAAAGGTTATGAGCAACCTTTGGGCGTCGAAACAGTAGATATTCTGCCTACCCTAGCATCGCTCATTAATCTGCCTGTTCCGGCAAGCGAAATTGACGGACGCTGTCTTGATCTGGATTCTGGGGCGGCAAGCAGCTGCAAATAAGATACAATCACAGTCTACCCTGCCCCATAGTCGCTTGGTCTTAAGTCACTATGGTCCATTCATCTCTGCGTCATGCCGTGCCGCCTCAAGTCAATTTGGGGTGATTCGAAGATAAGGAGAATATTATGTTACCTCCAAAACGCACGTCACTCATTCTACGCCAGTTAGGCCGCGTCGTAATCACGTTTGCGCCAGTACTTGGCCTGTCGATTGGTTTCATAATCGCCACCACTACACCTGCATACGCCCATCCTGGTCCCGAACATCATGCAGATATCATGGCAGAGCCCTTTGCGGGCGTGCGCAATAATTTCTGGTACGATTATAAATCCGATGTTGAAGAAGCCGAAAGTGAATTGGCGTCGGACCTTCGCCGCGCCGATACAGCGCAAGACAGGCGCGAAGCTTGGGCGGAATACAAGCAGGAACTCCGCGATGCGCGCAAGGATTACCGCAAAGAAATGGTCGAACGCGGATATGTAAAGCGTGGTGAAGTGACCCTGATCGATTAAGTTAACGTTACGTTACTGAATTTGGGGGCTTCAAACGGCCCGAACTTGCCCCTAAGGCGGTTTGGACTATGGCAGACCAAACACCCCTTGAAGCCTTCAAATCGGTGCTGACCGGCACAGCGCGGGCAATCGCGAACGAGCCGGAGGTTGAACTTGCCTTCACCGCAGATATCCCAGCACAGGCGGGTAAGAATTTCAAAGTCCCGATGCCCGGACGCAATTTACCCCCTGAACAGGTTGCCGAGGCGCGCGGGTTTGCCGATGGCTTTGCTCTTCGGCTAAAGCATCATGATGTTGCGCGGCATTTGGCCCGACGCCCTTCAGAGGCAATTGCAGGCGCAGCGTTTGATGCAGTGGAAACCGCGCGGATTGAGGCTCTGGGTGCGCGGTCAATGGCCGGGGTTGCGGGCAACCTGACCTATGCGCTTGAAATGCGGTTGCGTACCGACCCGATTACGCGGGCACAAGCCGCCGATGAAGTGCCGGTCTCGACTGCACTGTCCCTGATTGCTCGCGAACGGTTAACCGGTGCGCCCGTTCCAGAGATTGCTGCTCAAGGCGTTGATTACTTGCGCGGTTGGATCGAGGAAAAGGCGGGGAGCGATCTTGATGCTTTATCCATGGCGCTTGATGACCAAAATGCCTTTGCCGCCCTTATGCAATCGATGCTTGAACACCTGAACCTGACCGAGGGTGAGATCGACCCGAGCGATGCCGATGATGGCGGCGAAGACGCTGATGATGAACAGGATAAGGGCGAAGACGATAGCGAAGATGACGGTCAGGGTGAAAGCGGCCAGGCCGAAGTAGGTGCCGAACCGCAGGAGGGCGAAGGCGAAGAGAGCGACGCCGATTATGAGCAGTCTGAAAAGGATGAGCAAGACGGTGCCGACGGCGAAATGGGCGACGACGGGATGCAACCCGTCAATCCGCAACGCCGCAACTGGGATCATTTACCGCAAAGCGATTACAAAGCCTGGTCCGAAAAATATGATGAAACGGTTGCGGCTGGCGACTTGGCCGATGAGGATGAACTAAACCGGCTTCGCGCCTATCTCGACCAACAATTAATGTCGTTGCAATCTGTGGTCACCAAGCTAGCCAATCGCCTGCAACGCCGGTTAATGGCACAGCAAAACCGCAGCTGGGATTTCGATCAGGAAGAAGGGATGCTTGATGCGGCGCGCCTTGCCCGGATCATTGTCTCGCCCGGAAGCTCGCTGTCTTACAAAGTCGAGCGCGAGACCGATTTTAAGGACACCATTGTCACCCTGTTGATCGATAACAGCGGATCAATGCGTGGCCGCCCAATCTCTATCGCAGCGATCAGCGCTGACATATTGGCACGTACACTTGAACGGTGCGGGGTCAAGACCGAGATTTTGGGCTTTACCACAAGAGCCTGGAAGGGTGGTCAGGCGCGTGAGGATTGGCTTGCGGCAGGACGACCGGCAATGCCCGGGCGATTGAACGACCTGCGCCATATCATCTATAAAAAAGCTGACGAACCATGGCGCCATGCACGCCGCAATCTGGGCCTGATGATGCGCGAAGGGTTGCTCAAGGAAAATATCGACGGCGAGGCATTGCTCTGGGCGCATAGCCGGTTGATTGCCCGCGCCGAAGATCGGCGGATATTGATGGTCATCTCCGACGGCGCGCCGGTCGATGACTCGACGCTGTCCGTCAACAATGGCGGGTATCTTGAGGTGCATCTGCGCAAGGTTATCGACATGATCGAAACGCGCAGTCCGGTTCAGCTGATCGCGATTGGCATTGGTCATGATGTAACGCGCTATTATAAACGTGCCGTCACAATCATGGATGCAGAGCAATTGGGCGGGACTATGGTGGAACAATTGGCAGGATTATTTGACGAGGAGTGATTTTTTTGGACATATCTGAAGCCGTCTCAACCCGCCGTTCCATCCGGCAATTCCTAGATAAACCTGTCCCGCTTGGCGTGTTGCAACGCGTGCTTACCAAGGCGCAGCAATCGCCCTCTGGCGGCAACACACAGCCGTGGAATGCGGTTATCCTCGCTGGCGAGCCGCTTGCCAAATTGACTGCAAAGATCAAAGCCAAGACCGCAACTGCGCCGCTGGGCGAAGGCCCTGAATATGACATCTACCCCAAGGGACTAGACGGTCGGTACGAAGACCAGCGCCGCAGTGTGGGAAAAGCGATGTTCAATGCACTCGGCCTAGCGCGAGAAGACGGCGCGGGCCGGATCACGCAGATGATGAAAAACTGGGACAGCTTTGGCGCACCGGTACAGCTGTTCACTTATACGCGCAAATATATGGGGCCGCCGCAATGGAGCGACATGGGCATGTGGCTGCAAACCGTGATGCTGTTACTGCGCGAGGAAGGGTTGGATAGTTGTGCGCAGGAAATCTGGGCAATGTACGGCACGTATATGCGGGAGCTGCTCGATATTGATGACGATCATATATTCTTCTGCGGGATGGCGATCGGGTACCGCGATCCGGACGCGCCGATCAACAATTTTTCTGTCCCGCGTGTGGAACTGGATCAGGCAATTCAATGGCGCGGGTTTTGAAATAAGGCTTTCCTACTTGGTCCTATTTGGACTAGCTGGGGTCATGAAGATAATATCAAACTTTTCCGTCATTGAGAGCGTAGCGAAGCAATCCAGTGCAGTCCTGCGCAACACTGGATTGCCGCGCTACGCTCGCAATGACGGGTTATATTTACTCTTCGAGAGAACCTTAAATCTACTGTGAACTTGTACAGTTTTCCGCCATTTTTTGAGATATTATGACCGACCTGAAACTCTTCAATAGCCTGACTCGGCAACTCGAAAACTTTGCCCCGCTGCATGAGGGTGAGGCCCGTGTCTATACCTGCGGGCCGACCGTTTATAACTATCCGCATATCGGCAATATGCGCGCTTATGTCTTCGCCGACACGCTCGGTCGGGTGCTGAGTTACAAGGGCTATACGCTAAAGCATGTCATCAATATCACCGATGTCGGCCATCTGACCGATGACGGCGACGGGGGTGAGGACAAGCTGGAGAAAATGGCGTCAGAAAAGCGGCAGTCAATCTGGGATATCGCGCGGCATTATACTCAAGCATATTGGGATGACATTAAAGCGCTCAATATTCGCCAGCCTGCTCATTGGTCGATTGCGACTGACTATGTTCCTCAGATGATTGAGTATGCGAAGGGAATTGCCGACAAACATTGCTATGAACTGGAAAGTGGCCTGTATTTCGATACGTCGACCGTTTCCGATTATGGACGGCTTGCCCGTGCCAAGACCGAAGATGGAGAGAGCCGGATCGAGGCGGTTGAGGGCAAA
>JAYUPC010000045.1:0-5568 GCA_043760355.1 Sphingomonadales bacterium | reverse complement strand
TCCAGCGCAGATTGTTGTCGATCTTGATGGCGTCGGAGAATTCATAATGGAATTTCGCACCAACCGATTTTGCCTTGGTGGTGATGCCGTCGATTGGAACGCGTTCCAGAACACGGTCACGATTCAATATCAGCATGTTACGGTTGTAGATCGAATAGTTCGATTGATTGCGACCATCAAAACCCGGGAAAGGACGGATATTGCTTACATTGTTTCCAGTAATGGTGGCTAGGGCAGGCGAACCCGTGTAATTTGGTTCTTGTGTGTCCGCGACTTTGAAGTTCAGTTGCAGATACCCTTTTCCTTCTTCAAATTCCTTAGTGACGTTACCTTTAACCTGAAAACTTTCGCTGACATTGTAATCGGCATGAAGCGGGCCGTGACCGGTCTTGAAATAACCGCCGACATGGAAACGTAGTGTATCTGTGATTGGGCCGCCATAACGGAAATTAGCGCGGGTTTCGTCAAAATTGATACCTTTTTGTAACTCTATAAAGCCACCTTCTTTTTCACCGGTGTGGCTAATATAGTTGATAACCGCACCCGGTGCTTGCGAAGCAAAGGTCGACGCAGAACCGCCGCGAACCGCCTCAACATTGGCAACCGTTGCATCAAAGTGGGTCCAGTAATCGTTATTGCCAAACTGGATATCACCGAACAATACGGTGGGCAGGCCGTCTTCCTGAATTTGCACGAACGGCGAACCACCGGTTGCAACGGGAAGGCCGCGAACCGCGATATTCGAATTACCACCTGGTCCCGAAGTACCTGCAACCTGAATACCAGGTAGCAAACGGAAAACTTCTGCTTCGGAAGATGGTTTGAAATCATTGATAAGATCGGCGCTGACATTGGTTACCGATACCGAGCTGTCGATTTGGGACTTGTTGCCTGGTGATGCGGTAACGACGATTTCGTCAAGGCCGGTCGCATCTTCTTCGGCAGCAGGTGCGGCGGCATCCTGAGCAAAAACGGGCGCTGCAAGTGCAGCAACACTGGTTATCGCAACAAGCGAAACACAGGAACGTAAAAATGTCTTCTTCATGATGAACCTCCCCGAAAAACTCTCGATTAGGGGCATTTGCTTTGTGAAAATGCTTCCCTTGATTCTTGGATTAGCAGTCTTGCAACCGTTTGCAAGAAAAATTACAAACGGTTGCATAAAATTGTCATATTCAGCCATAACTGTTGCAAATGACGCACACTGGCAATGGCTGTTGCGGGGTTAGTCGATCTGTAATATGAATGTGTTTAAACGGTAAAAGGTAACAAATCCAATATTAGTCTGCACCAAGTTCGTCATCGCGCACGCGCATAACTGCGATTGCCGCGCATATTAGTAAGGCGCCGGAAAGCATCAATGCATTACGGGCATCGCCGCCTAGTAAATTCAAACCATGGAATTTCCACTCTCCCAGCCCCAAATATTTCAGCGGAGCAAAATTCGTGTCATCATATATGATCCACCAAGTCATGGCATTTAGCAACATTGGAATAACAATCATCATATTGAATATTCCCATGTAAACACCTGTCCGTTCGGCGGGTATGCATTTGGCCAGCATGACATAGGGTGTGCCCATAATGCTGCCCCAACAAATGCCAACGCCTATTGCTGCTGGGAACAGCCACATTGTTTGCGTTACCTGAGGGATTGATAGCATAGCTATGCCGCCTGCGACGAGGGCCATAGCATGTACATTGCGCGCACCAATTTTTCGGATCAGCCCCATCATTACCAATGCCGATACAAAAGCAACGGCATTATAAAAGGCACCCATCATGCCATTATCTAAAACCGCTTGGCGAAATCCATCGCTGACAGGTTTGCTGGTATTATAAATCGACTTGGCAATTGAATAGGTAACATAAGTCCAATATGTGCCCATTGCATACCATTGAAATAGCATCATAACGCCTAGTTTGCGCATCGGCAACGGCATTTCGCGAATGGCACTTCCAATTTCTTTAAATGTTGCCGATATAGTTTTTGGCTTTGCATCAATCTCTGCTTTTTGTGCCGCGTTTAGCGGCAATTCGGGCACACGCAACACTGACCATAATATTGTGGAAAGCGATAAAACCGCACCAATTGTGAACACGATATTGACGGTTTGAGGTATATTATTTGCTCCTACCGCATCACGGCTGATTCCGAATAAACCAACAAGCATTGCGGGCGTTCCAAGCGCCAAGCATTGCGCCAATCCGGTAAATGCACTTTGTGTCAGGAAACCAACATTATACTGATCTTTTTCTAAACGGTCGCTAACATAAGCGCGGTACGGCTCCATTGTAATATTATTGCCCGCATCCAAAATCCATAAAATGCTGGCCGCCATTAATATGCTTTGCGACAGCGGCATGATCAGCAAGCCCAAAGAGCATAGAACAGCGCCAATTAGAAAATAAGGTGTACGCCGGCCCCAGCGTGAATTGGTACGGTCACTCATTGCGCCGATGATTGGCTGTACGATCAAGCCAGTGATTGGTCCAGCAAGCTGCAATATCGGTAACGCCGCCTCATCCGCGCCCAGATATGAATAAATCGGAGCCATATTTCCTTGCTGCAATCCAAAACTGAATTGTAATCCAAGAAAGCCCAAATTCATTTGTAATATTCGCGATAGCGATAATTGCGGCTTTTTCACCAGATCATGCATTTCTCTCTCCCCGCGCAGCCATATTTGAATGTCACTGAAGCTAGAAACTACCGCAAGGTTGGATAAATGCAACAAACGATTGCAAAGACCTTTGCAGCATTTATGCAAAACCCTTGCAAAGTTATGCAAAGGCCCGCAAATAAGGCGCTATATAGTCATCTGAGGAACATTAATTGAGCAATATTGGTAAGGTAAAAAACATCACCGATCTTGCCAAATTGGCCGGAGTGTCGCCCGCGACCGTATCGCGCGCACTTGCGGATTCGCACCTCATTGCCAAGAAAACCCGTGAGTTGATTCAAGGCTTGGCGCGTGAACATGATTTCAAACCCAATGTCATGGCGCGCAATTTCCGGATCAAAAGGGCAGGGGCCATTGGTGTCCTGATCCCACTGGGTCACGAAACCGGACAGCATATTTCTGATCCTTTCTTTATGACGCTGCTGGGGCAATTGGCCGATGCGCTGACCGAGCGGGGACATGACCTTTTGCTCTCCCGCGTAATACCGACTGATCCTGGCTGGCTTACTTCAGTTGTGGAATCAGGCCGTGTTGACGGTGTGATATTGATAGGCCAATCGGACCAGATGGCGGTGATTGACCGCGTGGCGGCGGATTATTTGCCTCTTGTCGTTTGGGGCGCACAAATACCGGGCCAAGTGCATTGCTCGGTGGGGTCGGATAACCACAAAGGTGGCGAGGTTGCGACCCGCCATTTGATTGAGCGCGGTGTGAAGCGTTTTGCGTTCCTTGGCGATCCGATCGCTCCCGAAATCGCCCAGCGTTTGGAAGGTTGCCGTGCGGCACTCGTAGCGGCCGGATGTGGAGATGCACTCAGCGTATTACCCGCGCATTTGACAGCCGAAACGGCGCATCCTGCGATTAGTGAATGGCTTGCCGAAACTGAAAATGTGCCCGACGGGATTATTGCGGCATCGGATATCATTGCGATGAGCGCTCTGCGCGCACTTTCCGAGCGGGGATATTCTGTGCCAGAGGATGTTTGTGTGGTTGGTTATGATGATTTGGCTTTCGCCGACCAGACAGTGCCGCCGCTAACAACAGTTAAGCAGGACTTGGTAGCTGGCGGCGCGCATTTGGTTGATTTGCTGTTCAGGCGGATCGGCGGGGAGAAAACTGAATCCGTGGTATTGGAACCCAAGCTAATTATCCGGGGATCAAGCTGACGCAATATCCTGCGCCAACGCCAGCGCACCTAATAGCCCCGCACGTTCGCCAAGGGCCGGGGGGACAATAATTACGTGCGCTTTTCCGCGAAAGTAGCTTGAGCCGAGTTTGTCCGCGCTATCCTGCACACGTTCGATCAACCCGGGAGTACCCATCACGCCGCCGCCAAGAATTACACGGCCGGGCTCCATGATCGATTGCAACGTAACTACCATCTGTGCGATGTAGAATGCGATGATGTCGTGCGCCGTATGATCTATCGGTAATTCGGACAGGGATTTACCCCAGCGTGCTTTAATAGCCTGGCCACTGGCCAATCCTTCGAGGCAATCGCCATGGAATGGGCAGATGCCGGCAAAGTTGAGATCATCCTTATGGCGTTGCGGTCGGATATGGCCCATTTCAGGGTGGCTGAGGCCGTGGAGTGACCGCCCGTCAATAATTGCTCCACCGCCAATGCCAGTACCGATTGTCAGATATACGCTAACTTTTTGACCCACGCCAGCGCCCCATTGCGCCTCGGCAAAGGCTGCTCCATTGACATCAGTGTCGAAGCCGACACGCGCTAGCATTTCGCGGGCCATACGTGCGGCAAAATCGGTGTTGCTCCAACCGGGCTTAGTGGTTGCGGTGATATGACCCCAATTATTTGCTTGGCGATCGAGTTCTATGGGGCCGAAACTGGCGATACCAATCGCGCATAGCGACCCGTGCCGCTCCTCGGCAGCCTTCAACCAATCGACCGTTGCGCCAATAGTCTGTTCGGGCGTTGTAGTGTCTATACGTATCGTTTCTCGGATGTCGTCAGGACCGCCAACTATTCCAACGATGAATTTCGTGCCGCCTGCTTCAATACATCCAAAGAGCGGTGTTTTCATGTCGCAAGCCCTAGCAGCTTGGTGGTTTTTCCATCAATTTCTATCTTAAGCATAGGAGCAATTGTGCCGCCAAAATGGTTGCGGTTCAAGGCTGGATCAGATGCCAGGGCACGGCCCTCTAATCCCCAGTGATCGACAAAGCTTACAACCTCCAAATTATCAAGAACTTGCCAGCAATAAGCTTGCCTGGGTTCGGCAGCAGGATTGGCGATAACAAGTCCCGAACCATTTAGTGGCTCAAATGGTCCCGTTATTGAAGGCCCAAACATACCATAAAGCCCGGTAGGGCCTATGACGTTATCCGGGGCAAACACGCTATTCTGTGTGGACCAGAACAGATAATAAAGCTCGTCACGAACGATCATATGCGGACGTTCAAGTTCGTTGGCGAGGCCATCGGCGCTGACAATAGGTGGTAATAGCTCAAAGCCGGTCGCGCCGTCAAAATCATGTGCGACAGCCAAGCCAACGACACCGTTATAGTCCGAAGCCGCACCTTGCAACGAGCCAGTGAACAGCAAGTAAGCAATGCCCGTTGCGGGATCACGGAACCAATAAGGATCGCGAAAACCACGAATACGGCCCGGCATGCCCTGATCCATCGTCAGATCGATATAAAATGTTCCGTCATTTTCGACTGACTGCTTCGCTGTGCTCCAACCAGTGATAACAGGCAATGACCCTGACAAATCCAGTGTTCCCATTGTCTGGAACAGCCGTTGTTCAAAACTCTGTCCTGTTTGTCCTGCACGACCAGCAGCGGTGAAATAGGCTGTGACTGTGTTTGTAGCAGGATCAAATCTTGCAGACCCAGACCATTCACGCGCACCTGGATTAAG
>JAYUPC010000044.1:0-5609 GCA_043760355.1 Sphingomonadales bacterium | reverse complement strand
TCAGCAACGCTTGCACACGTTTTACCTGTATCTCGACAATCGGGGCCATATCGGCGGCACCCAGACGGTGGAACAGGATGATTTCATCCAGCCGGTTGAGGAATTCGGGGCGGAAATGCGCGCGGACAATTTCCATGACTTGGGGTTCGGCTTCTTTCACATCCTGTCCGTCTTCGAGTGCGGCCAGATGCTGGCTGCCCAGGTTTGAGGTCAGTATGATGAGCGTGTTGCTAAAATCCACAGTGCGGCCCTGGCCGTCGGTTAAACGACCATCATCGAGCACCTGCAACAGGATGTTGAATACGTCAAGATGTGCCTTTTCCACCTCGTCAAACAACACGACCTGATAGGGCCGTCGCCGCACGGCTTCGGTCAGCACGCCGCCTTCGTCATAACCGACATAACCCGGAGGCGCACCGACGAGCCGCGATACGCTGTGTTTTTCCATATATTCGCTCATGTCGATGCGGACCATGGCGTTATCATCGTCGAACAAGAAGCTGGCGAGTGCCTTGGTCAACTCGGTCTTACCAACGCCGGTGGGACCAAGGAACAGGAACGATCCCAAGGGTCGGTTGGGGTCTTGCAGGCCAGCGCGGCTGCGGCGCACGGCCTTGGACACGGCCTGAACAGCGTCCTTCTGACCGATTACGCGTGCGCCGATGAGGTCCTCCATTTTAAGCAGCTTGTCGCGTTCGCCTTCGAGCATCTTGTCTACCGGGATGCCGGTCCATTTGCTGACGACCGATGCGATGTCTTCGGCGGTCACTTCTTCCCGCAGCATCGCGGTGCCAGCCGCCGCCTGTGCCCCCGCCAGCTGTTTCTCCAGCGTTGGTATGCTGCCATATTGCAGCTCGCCTGCCTTGGCGAGATCGCCTGCGCGTTGTGCTTGCTCCAATTCACCACGCGCGCCGTCCAACGCCTCCAATATCTTGGCTTCGGCCGAAATTTTCTCTTTTTCAGCCTGCCATTTTTGGGTCAGCTCGCTGGATTGTTGCTCCAGATTGGCGAGATCGGCTTCTAATGTCGCCAACCGGTCCTTTGACGCCGCATCGCTCTCTTTCCTCAACGCTTCGCGCTCGATTTGAAGCTGCATGATCCGGCGGTCGAGATTCTCGATTTCTTCGGGTTTGGATTCGACCTCCATGCGCAACCGTGATGCGGCTTCATCCATCAGGTCAATGGCTTTATCGGGCAGGAACCTGTCGGCGATGTAGCGGTGCGACAATGTCGCTGCACTTACTAGCGCCCCGTCGGTAATGCGCACACCGTGGTGTAGCTCGTATTTCTCCTTGAGACCGCGCAGGATAGATATTGTGTCCTCAACCGTCGGTTCGCCCACAAACACTGGCTGGAACCGGCGCTGTAACGCGGGGTCTTTTTCGACATGCTTTTGATATTCATCCAGTGTGGTCGCGCCGATACAGTGCAGCTCGCCGCGAGCCAAAGCGGGTTTCAATAAATTCGACGCATCCATCGCGCCTTCGCCTTTGCCAGCACCCACTAATGTGTGCATTTCATCAATGAACAAGATGATGTCACCCTCGGCCTGTTTAACTTCGTCGAGCACGCCCTTTAACCGTTCTTCAAATTCACCGCGGTATTTTGCACCCGCGATAAGGCTGCCCATATCGAGTGACATCAGCTTGCGGTGCTTCAGGCTGTCGGGCACGTCGCCATTGGCAATGCGGATGGCCAGCCCCTCGGCAATCGCGGTTTTGCCGACGCCGGCTTCACCGATCAGGACGGGGTTATTCTTCGTACGTCGCGCAAGAATCTGGATAGTACGTCTGATTTCTTCGTCGCGCCCGATCACAGGGTCGAGCTTACCGGCACGCGCCACTTCGGTAAGGTCACGAGCAAATTTCTTGAGCGCATCATAGCGGTCCTCTGCGCCTACGGTGTCTGCCGTTCGTCCACCACGCAGGTCGTTAATCGCTTCATTCAAGGCTTCGGCCTTCACCCCTGCCGCCGCGAGAGCCTTACCCGCTGTCGTGGTTGTGGATAGCGCCAGTGCAAGCAACAGCCGCTCCACCGTAACATAGCTGTCGCCTGCTTTTTGTGCGACCTGTTCAGCGGTGTCCAGCACACGCACAGCATCATTATCGAGTCCCGGCGTTTGCTGTGCCCCGCCACCCGACACGGCGGCTATCTTGGCAAGTGCAGCATCGGTTTCGCGCAAAGCCGTTGCCGCATCACCGCCAGCCGCTTTGATAAGGCCCGACGCCATGCCCTGCTCATCCTCCAGCAAAGCCTTTAACAGATGCTCAGGCCCGATCCGTTGGTGGCTCATCCGGATTGCCACGGTCTGTGCGGATTGGAGAAAACCCTTGGCACGGTCGGTAAATTTTTCGAGATTCATAACTCACTATCCTCTTGTCTCACTCAAGAGGTAGTGTTGCAATTCTACAACACAAGTCCTGATTTCGGAAAATTTTGATAATTACTGCATGCTGTAAAGTCCGGTAAAGCCGAGCAGTCACATCTTTGTCGCCAAATGGTCCGCGAACTGACCCGATATTGTCCAGATACGGTAACCGAATCCCCTTAGCTGCACTGCAACATCGTAAACGCCCGGCAATCATTGGGTCGATGTAATGAAGCAAATCATAATAAGGGGTTTTCCATGCGTATTATCACTTCTCTCCTCCTCGGCAGTTGTGCCTTTTTTGCAGTACCTGTATTTGCAGCCGATGTGGCCGTTGACGATGCGGCAGCTGCGGAAGTCGATGAAAGCGATTCCGAAATTGTTGTTCTTGGTTGCGGTGAAACGCGGCAAGTGCAAGAGATTGATAACAAGTAGCTTAGTATCCTGGCAGCAGGAACCAGCCCCCTAAAAGCCTTGAAAAACTTCCCAGTGTCAATTTTCAGTCGGCTGACCCGTTCGGCACGTATGAATGGTCGAGCCGCGTGTCGATCCGCGGTTTTAACCAGAACCAGCTGGGCTATACGTTGGACGGCATTCCACTGGGCGACTCATCCTATGGGAACAATAATGGCCTTCACATTGGCCGTGCGATCATATCGGATAACATTGGAGTGATCCGCGTTTCGCAAGGCTCGGGTTCGATTGGCACACAAGCCACGAACAATCTGGGCGGTACATTAGAGTTTTTCTCGGCCGACCCAAGCGGCGAGTTGGGTGTTGATGCCAATTTGACCTATGGTTCGGAAAATACCATGCGCGGTTTTGCGCGGGTGAACTTCGGGGAAGCCGGTGGCATTCGCGGTTTTGTTTCCGGGGTCTATCACAATGCTGAAAAATGGAAGGGCGGCGGCGACCAGCGGAACTGGCAGGTAAATGCCAAGGCGATTATCCCTGTGGGCGAAGCCGAATTCGATGCCTATTTCAGTTATTCGGATCGTGCCGAGCAAGATTACCAAGATCTGTCGCTCGAAATGATAAACCGTCTTGGTTATGACCATGACAATTTCTTTCCGAACTACACAGCCGCCATTGCCGCGGCAGGCGGTGTCTTTAACGCGCCGCTCAACAACCGCGACGACAGTTATTACGATGCGTCTGGCCTGCGCAAAGATACGCTCGCGGCTTATGGCCTGACCGTTCCTTTGGACGAAAATGTGACTTTCAAGATCAAGGCCTATTATCACGACAACACCGGTCAAGGTACATGGGCAACGCCATATGTCCCAAGCCCGACCGGCGTACTCATCTCTGTGCGCACCACCGAATATGATATCCAGCGCGGCGGCGTGTTCAGTTCCTTGAACGCCGAAATTGGCGATCATAATATCACCGTTGGCGGCTGGTATGAACATAATGACTTCACCCAGGCGCGTCGCTTTTATGCGTTCGACAGCCTGACCACACCGAGCCGTGATCTGACCAAATTTCAGCGCAACCCGTTTTTCACCCAGTGGCAGTTCGATTTCAACACCGATACGCTGCAATATTATGTGCAGGACAAGATCACCTTTGGGGATTTGACTGTCAATCTTGGATGGAAAGGATTTCAGGTCACTAACGAAGCGTCCCCTCGTGTCGCTGGCGCTCTGGCGTCGGGGAAGATAAAGTCGAAGGACTGGTTCCAGCCGCATGTGGGTGCCGCCTATAAGCTGAGCGACAAAGCCGAACTGTTCGGCGGGTTCACGCAAGTGACACGGGCATTTGTCTCATCGTCGACCAGTGGGCCGTTCTCGACCACACAAAATGGCTTCAACGCGCTTTTGGCTCGTGGTTTGAAACCTGAGGAATCGGATACTTATGAATTGGGCGCGCGATATAATGATCCGGTGTTTAACGGCACAATCGGCGTGTATTATGTAAACTTCCGCAATCGTCTGCTTGGTATTCCCACCGGCCCCGGTATTGTCGGCAACCCGGCGATTTTGCAGAATGTCGGCGGTGTCCGCTCGATCGGTTTTGAGGCTGCGGGCGATGTCCGTCTCGGCGGTGGGCTGACCTTGTTTGCTTCATACAGTTACACCGACGCGACATATCGTGACAACGTAGTTGTTCCCGGCGTCATTCCGACGATCATTACGATTAAAGGAGCTTCAGTGGTCGATACACCCAAGCACTTGCTGCGCGGCGAGATCTCTTATGACAGCGATAGCTTCTTTGGCCGTGTCGGTGCCAACTACATGAGCAAACGCTATTTCGCTTACACCAACGCAATTGCGACGAGGACGACAACGACAGCAACCGCTAATACCGTTGAACCCTTAGACAGCCTCGCTTTTGTGCCGGAGCGTGTGATCTTTGATGCGACGTTTGGCTATCGATTCAACGCAGGACTCCGTGCGCCAATCGAAATCCAGCTGAATGCGACCAACCTGCTCGACAAGAAATATGTCTCGACCATCGGCTCGAACGGTTTTGGCAATAGCGGCGATAACCAGACATTTCTGGCTGGTTCTCCGCAGCAGTTCTTTGCAACTGTGAAGGTCGGTTTCTAATGAAGCGGGCTATCTTGACGGGCAGCGCGTTCCTTTTGGGCGCACTGCCTGTCGGGGCCCTAGCTGAACCAGTGCTGTTTATCTCGATTGACGGATTGCAGCCTGGCGATGTGATTGAGGCCGATAAGCGCGGGCTAAAAATCCCCAATTTGCGGCGCTTTGTGGCCGAGGGTAGCTATGCCAGCGGAGTAGTCGGCGTTTTACCGACCGTCACTTATCCCAGTCACGCAACCTTGCTAACCGGAGCAGCCCCCGCCCGGCACGGTATTATTGGCAACACGACATTTGATCCTAAACAGATCAATCAGGGTGGATGGTATTGGTATGCCAGCGACTATAAACTGCCAACCTTATGGGATGCAGCAGCAGCAGCTGGACTGACCACCGCGAATGTGCACTGGCCCGTTAGCGTGGATGAAAAATCGATCCGTTGGAATATGCCGCAAATCTGGCGCACCGGGCACGGCGATGATGCCAAGCTGGTCAAGGCACTCGCAACGCCAGGGTTGATCGGGTCTTTGGAGAGAGAACTTGGCGATTATGCGCCGGGCATTGACGAGACCATTGAGGGTGATGAAAATCGCGGGGCCTTTGCGGTTGCGCTCATCGCACGCGAAAAGCCCGATTTCACGACGGTCTATCTGACTGCACTCGATCACGAACAACACGCGGCAGGCCCTGATACCAAA
>JAYUPC010000043.1:0-5632 GCA_043760355.1 Sphingomonadales bacterium | reverse complement strand
GCAGGCGCGCCGCATCGGTGGTCGGGGTGGCGAGGCGGATGACGGCGATGTTTTTTGCGCGCAAGGCATCCCCAAGGCTGTCGTCCTCCTCGACCGGTATGTCGACGCAGATAACGCCGTCGACCCCGGCGGCAACGCACTGGTCTGCGAACCATTCAGGGCCACGTATCGTCATCGGGTTGGCATAACCCATCAGGACAAGCGGCGTTTCGGGATGGCGCATGCGGAAGTCGGCGGCGATGGCGAAGATATCTGCGGTGGTCGTGCCAGCGGAAAGGCTTCGGATATTCGCTTCCTGTATCACGGGTCCATCGGCCATCGGGTCGGTGAACGGCATCCCGAGTTCGATTACATCCGCCCCGCCCTCCACCAGTGCGTCGAGATTGGCGGCAGTGTCACCATCGCCTGCGGTGATGAAGGTGACGAGCGCAGGGTGCGCTTTGGCAAAGGCGTTGGAGAGGCGGGTCATAAAGCAACTGCCGTGCGGAGTTGTTCGGTCACGTCAGTAACACCTTGCTCTATCCATATTTTTTCATGCAGTATGAACCGCCAGCTATTTGAATGTTGAACATATTTTGCATTACTCAAAACGATATAATGCGGGATCAATGCAGCACGCAAAATCTGATATGATCGATCAAAAAGCGCTGCTGCCAAAACATCGAAACCTTTCATATCTAAATTACGAATTGCACTCAGTTGCCGTGACGGATTTTGTGGTGTCAGTCGCCGTGCCTTGATTTGATACTTCAGGTTTGTAGTTTGATCGACTGCATCAAATGATTTGGCTGAGTTATTTTCTTGATTCCATTCGAATGCCTTACAGAAAAGATGCTCTGCATAGTCCCCTAGTGGATTATTTGAACTTCTTGTAATACCTCTATCGCGCAATTCATCTGTAATGTCGGCGTGCAAAACTAGAAGTTGTGACGGGTATAGTGTGGAAAGCTCCGTGAAGCTCATATCCCAACCCCCAACGCCTCAGCCACGGTGAAAATATCCTTATCCCCACGTCCACACAGGTTCGCTAGGATGATCTGATCGCGGTTCATTTTTACTGCCTCACGCTCCACCGCCGCAATCGCGTGAGCAGGTTCGAGCGCAGGAATAATCCCCTCGGTGCGGCACAGCAATTGGAACGCGGCGAGTGCCTCTACATCGGTGACGCTGTCATAGCGCACACGCCCGCTTTCTTTCAGCCAGCTATGTTCGGGGCCAATGCCGGGATAATCCAGACCCGCGCTGATCGAATGTGCTTCTGCGATCTGGCCGTCCTCGTCCTGTAACAGATAGGTTTTGTTGCCGTGCAATATACCGGGTTTCCCGCCTGCTAGGCTCGCGGCGTGCTCCTTATCCAGCCCGTGCCCTGCGGCTTCAATACCCAGCATTTCAACGCTCGCGTCATCCAAAAATGGATGGAACAAACCAATCGCATTGCTACCCCCACCAATCGCAGCCACCAACATATCAGGAAGGCGGTTGATACGGCTTAGCATCTGTGCCCGTGCCTCGCGCCCGATCACGCTTTGGAAATCACGCACCATTTCAGGGTATGGATGCGGACCCGCCGCGGTACCGATAATATAAAACGTATCATGCACATTGGCGACCCAGTCACGCAGCGCCTCGTTCATCGCGTCTTTCAGCGTGCGCGCGCCGCTCTCCACGCCGATGACTTCAGCCCCTAATAGCTTCATACGGAACACATTGGGCTGTTGCCGCTCCATATCGCGCGCACCCATGTATATAATGCAGGGCAGGCCAAAACGCGCGCATACGGTGGCCGTCGCAACGCCGTGCTGTCCCGCACCGGTTTCGGCAATGATCCGCGTCTTGCCCATCCGCATCGCGAGCAGAATCTGACCGATACAGTTGTTGATCTTGTGCGCGCCGGTGTGGTTCAGCTCATCGCGCTTGAACCATATTTGCGCGCCTTTGCCCTCTGGCGCGGCTTTGCGGACTTCCTCGGTCAGGCGTTCGGCATAATAGAGTGGCGAAGGCCGGCCAACATAATGTTCGAGCAAGTCATCAAATTGCGCGGCAAAAGCGGGATCGGCTTGTGCCGCACGGTAATGCTTTTCCAGATCAAGGATCAGCGGCATCAGCGTTTCGGCAACATAACGTCCGCCAAATTGGCCAAAATGGCCACGCGAGTCGGGTTGATTGCGCCAGCTATTCGCTTGCGCGGGGGGCTGGTTACGGAAGGAGTTTGGCATTAGTTCAGGCTCTGTCATAATCCCGAATCGCTTGGCAGAAGGCGGCAATCTTGGCAACATCCTTGATACCCGGGGCAGACTCAACACCTGAAGAAACATCGACGAGCGGCGCACCGGATATCTGGATGGCGTCCGCTATATTGAGTGGGGACAGACCGCCAGCAAGGCCCCAGGGCAGCGAATGGGACACTCCCTGCAACAGTTTCCAATCAAACCGCATGCCGTTACCACCGGGCAGATCCGCGCCATTAGGGGCTTTCGCATCATATAGGACCATGTCAGCCGACCCGCGATATTTCTGAGTTGTGGCAAAATCTGTGTGCGTGCGAATGGGAATAACTTTCCATGTTTCAAGGCCGTTACGCTGGCGGATCATATTGACCGCATCCGGACGTTCATCCCCGTGCAGCTGGATAATGTCGAGCTTTACGTGTTGGCGGATGGCATCGATAAAAGCGCTCTCTGGGTCCACAAAAAGCCCGACAACCCGTGCTCGCCCGGCGGCGCGTGCTGCCAACGCCCCGGCGGCCTCAGCAGAAATGTCACGCGGGCTTTTGGCAAAGAATACCAACCCGACATGTGATGCTCCGCCAGCGATAGCGGCGTCAAGTGCTTCGGTCGTTTTAATACCGCAGATTTTGATTTGGGTTTTCATACAGGGGTTGATATCGCAACGTACTCACTTCGTCATGCTGAACTTGTTTCAGTATCTATTCTTCAATTTAGACCTTTGGCCCCAGATTATGGATGGACCCTGAAACAAGTTCAGGGTGACGGTCTGCCAAATTAATAAGTTGTGGCGATTACAAAGTTCCCACAATCGCCCGTGCCGCATCGTCGGCGTTCTCCGCCCCAGTAATCGGCCGCCCGATCACCAGCACTGATGCGCCGTCATCGCGGGCCTGCCGCGGTGTAACGGTGCGTTTCTGATCGCCGCTATTGCCATTTGCAGCACGTAATCCCGGGACAACAAAAAATCCGTCTTTCCATGCCTTATGCGCAGCTTTTACCTCATGGCCTGAACATACTATCCCGTCGAGCCCGGCATCGCGGGCAAGCGCCGCCAGCCGTTCAACCTGACCGTGGGGATCATCGGGTATGCCGATACGCGACAGGTCGTGATCGTCGAGGCTTGTGAGTACCGTTACGGCCACGACTTTGGTATGCATCCCCGCCGCCGCCTTTGCATCTTCCATCATGGCCCGACCACCGGCGGCATGAACAGTCAGGATTGCAGGCTCTAATCCGTTAAGCGCCTGCACCGCTTTTGCAACGGTATTGGGGATGTCGTGCAGTTTGAGGTCAAGAAAGATCGGCAGGCCCAGCTTTGCGACCTCATGCACACCGTGATGGCCATTGGCACAGAAAAATTCGAGACCCAGCTTCACCCCGCCGACATGGTGCTTTATCCGTTTGGCAAGATCGAGCGCCTTGTCAAGATAGGGCGTGTCAATTGCAACATAGACGGGGTTGCTCATATCGCGCTCCCCATGCTTGGAGAGATTGGAGGAGACGATGTACCATTATTAACGCTGAGAGGCGCCGGGCGCGCTGCGGTCTCCAGCGACATCACCCGTCGCTTCATTCGCCAATGTGTGCCGCGATGCCAGATATAAAGCGGCAGAAAACCGATGAAAAAGCTACCGATTACTAACACAGGCAATTTGGTATCAAGCCGCAGACCGCCCCATAAAGCCACAGTGACGGGTTCCCAATTGTTGATCGCAAACACAACGAGACCGACGAGCAAGATGACCCAAAATAGCGTCTTCAGGAAATTCATTGGCGTCCTCCGTTGGTTGCGGTTCTAGGGAAGACCTTATGGCAACTCGGCGATTTGTGCTAGGGGGTTGTTAATAACCTCCCTCTCCCGTTGGGAGAGGGAGTACTCATCCAAACACCCGTGCAAAAATCGTGTCGATATGCTTGAAATGGTAATCAAGGTTGAACCGGTCCTCGATCTCCGCCGCACTCATCTTTGCCGCAACATCGGGATCGGCCTTGAGCAATTCCATCAATGACAAAGCGCCATCCGATTCCCATACCTTCATCGCATTGCGTTGCACGATGTGATACGAATCCTCACGGCTAATGCCTGCCTGAGTCAGCGCCAGCAAAACCCGCTGTGAATGGACAAGACCGCCCATCCGGTCGAGGTTCTTCTGCATCCGTTCAGGATAAATCAACAGCTTGTCGATCACTCCGGTCAATCGCCCTAAAGCAAAATCGAGCGTAATCGTCGCGTCCGGCCCAATATAGCGTTCAACCGAAGAATGCGAAATGTCGCGTTCATGCCAAAGCGCAACATTCTCCATTGCTGGGGTAACGGCACTCCTGACCATTCTGGCGAGCCCAGTCAGGTTCTCGGTCAGGATCGGATTGCGCTTGTGCGGCATGGCGCTCGAACCTTTTTGCCCGGGTGAGAAATACTCCTCCGCCTCCAGCACCTCGGTACGTTGCAAATGCCGGATTTCGACCGCAAGACGTTCGACCGAGGATGCGACCACGCCAAGCACCGCGAAATACATTGCGTGACGGTCACGCGGAATGACCTGGGTGGAGACGGGTTCGATGGCAAGTCCGAGTTTTGCCGCAACATGCGCCTCAACCTTTGGATCGATATTTGCAAAAGTGCCGACTGCGCCTGATATCGCACAGATAGCTATCTCTTGGCGGGCAGCAACCAGCCGCGCCCGGCAACGGGTGAACTCGGCATAGGCTTGTGCGAGTTTCATACCAAATGTGACGGGTTCGCCGTGGATGCCGTGGCTGCGGCCAATGGTCGGCGTGAATTTATGTTCAAATGCGCGCCGTTTGATCGCTTCGAGCAGTTTGTCGATATCAGCAATTAGCAGGTCGGTTGCCTGTGATAATTGCACCGAAAGGCAGGTGTCGAGCACATCAGAGCTTGTCATCCCCTGATGCATGAACCGCGCTTCGTCGCCGACATTATCCGCAACCCAGGTTAGGAAGGCAATCACGTCGTGCTTGGTCACAGCTTCAATCGCGTCAATGGCAGGAACGTCAATCTTTGGGTTAGTAGCCCACCAATCCCATAGCGCCTTTGCAGCCGATTGTGGAACTACGCCGAGCTCGGCCAAGGCATCGGTTGCGTGTGCCTCAATCTCGAACCAGATACGAAATTTATTCTCCGCGTCCCAGATGGCGGTCATTTCGGGGCGTGAGTAACGGGCGATCATTAGCGCGCTTTCTGTTTGGGTAAGGAGTCGAGGGCGCGCCTAGCAGATTGGCAGGAAAGGGGAAAGCTGGAGTTGGTTTGTAACGCTTTTCTACCTCTCCCGCTGGCTGAGGGAATCCGCCTTATCGATAGCTCCCATCCCCTCACCCAGCTATGACATAGGCAATAAATTGCCAAGTCTTCGCAACCCTCTCCCGCTGGGAAAGGGGGTAAACTC
>JAYUPC010000042.1:0-5660 GCA_043760355.1 Sphingomonadales bacterium | reverse complement strand
ATTTGCTTGCGCATCAATATGGTGATCTGCTTAAAAAGGCGAAACTTAAAGGTGGACGTTTGCGTTAAGCGCGGCGCGATCAGGACGGTTAGGGGAGTTGTCCATGAATATCATTCTGCTCGGACCCCCAGGGGCTGGCAAAGGCACGCAGGCCGCTTTTCTTGCTGAGACTTACGGCATGGTCCAGCTGTCAACAGGAGACATCCTGCGCGCTGCCGTTAAAGAAGGTACAGAAGTCGGTAAGATGGCCGACGAGATTATGAAGTCGGGCAAGTTTTTCCCCGATGAATTGATGGCGCAAGTCTTGGGGGAGCATATGGATAAGCTGCCCCAGACGTCAGGCATTATTTTTGACGGCTATCCCCGCACCGCCCGCCAAGCCGAGTTGCTGGACGATTTGATGGCAACCCGTAATCGAACGCTTGACCATGTCATCGAACTTGAAGTGATCGAGGACGCTTTGGTTGACCGGATTACGGGTCGCTATACCTGTGCAAAATGCAACGCGGGTTATCATGACCGCTATAAGCTCCCCAAGATTGCGGGTGTCTGTGACGAATGTGGGAGCACCGAATTCAAGCGCCGTCCCGATGATAACGAAGAAACTGTCCGCACACGTATGGCCGAATACCGCGCCAAGACCGAACCGATCCTGCCAATTTACGAGGCACGCGGTCTGGTGTCGCGGGTCGACGGAATGGCCGATATTGCGCATGTATCGTCAGCGATCAAGGCGATACTCGATTAAAATATCTTGGTTGGTTTACGCGGAGACGCCATGGTGCAGAGCAATTTTTCCGCGCCGCCGCGTCACCGCGTGAACAAAAGGATGTGCTTTAATTTGTGCTGAAAAAAGGGTAAAAGCAAAATATGAAAAATATCCTCATTCTCGCCACTACCCTGCTCGCGCTTGCATCCCCCGCCGCTGCCGAGGTCAAGACTAAGGCCGATAACGGCTTTTCCGTATTCCACGGCGCCGATGTTGACGCGACACCCGATGTAATCTGGAAACGGCTGATTTCTCCCAAAGATTACTGGAGTAAAGAACATAGCTGGTCGGGCAACGTAGCGGGCTTCACGCTTGATCCGCGCCCCGGCGGCTGTTTCTGCGAAGCGATCCAGGATGAAGGATCGGGCGCTAAACCGAAAACACTCGGCAATGTTGAACATATGCGCGTGATCTTTGCACAACCGGGAAAAGTGCTCCGTATGCAAGGTGCGCTTGGACCGCTTCAGTCTGAGGCGATGCTTGGTACGCTAACCGTTGCGATTGCTCCGGCAAAATCAGGCATAGGATCGACCGTCAGCTTCTCCTACGTTGCGGGTGGCTATATGCGGTATAAGCCTACCGATATCGCAACCGCAGTGGACAAGGTAATCGGCGAACAGTTTACCAGCCTGATAAAGCCGTTCGTCACGCAAACATCGGCTGCGGTTGAAGGGGCAAAGTCGGCTGAGTGGTCGCTAGACGTTGAGAATATAGCAGGGGCTGAACCCAACACAGCTGTTGGCGGCGCATTGGATAATATGAAGTTACCGCAAGAAGAAGCGCCAAAGAAAACGATGCTGCCTGTAAAACCCAAGCCGAAGGTAAAACCGAAAGTTGCCGCAGAGGAAACGCGGTAATTGGCAGAGGTTGCGGCAACAATCGAACCCGTAAAAAAACGGGTGGCAGTCAAAAAAACGAAGACTGAAATCGGTTGGTGTGAACTGGTGACGATCCCCACACTTGGGCTTACAGATGTACATGCCAAAATGGATAGCGGTGCTGCAACTTCATCGATCCACGCGACACGGATAAAGCCCTTTGCACGCGGTGACGCCTTATGGGTAGAATTCTGGTTCCGACAAAGGGCGGGTGAGAAACCGAGACGGATGGAAGCCAAGGTGATCGATACCCGGCATGTACGAAGCTCCAATGGCGTTCGCGAAGAACGCTTTGTCATCGAAGCGCAATTTTGCTTGGGTAAACTATGTTGGGACGGGCAATTGACTTTGGCCAATCGGCGGACAATGGCGTTTCCGATATTGATAGGGCGGCGCGCACTTCGCCGGGGATTTTTGATTAACAGCGGCAGGCGCTGGACGCTGGGTAAGCCGCAACTAGGATGAAGATATGAAAATCGCCATGCTCGCACGCAATGCCGGGCTTTATTCACACCAGCGCCTGGCCGAAGCCGCACGGGCGCGTGGGCATGAGATTGATATTCTCAATACGCTGCGGGTGACGATGAACATCACCTCGCACCGGCCAGAGGCCTATTATGAGGGGCAGAAGCTTATCAAATATGATGCGGTAATTCCCCGTATTGGCGCATCGGTTACCTTTTACGGGCTTGCCGTATTGCGCCAGTTTGAGATGATGAACGTCTGGCCACTTAATGAAAGCGTGGCAATTGGCAGGTCGCGTGACAAGCTGCGGTCTTTACAGATATTGGCGCGTAAAGGGCTTGGCCTTCCGGTTACTGCCTTCGCCCATGATCCCAAGCAAACCGACGATGTAATCAAAATGGTCGGCGGTGCGCCGGTGGTCATCAAATTGCTTGAGGGCACACAGGGTATCGGTGTTGTACTTGGAGAAACCGAAAAATCGGCCCGCTCCGTGATTGAGGCGTTTCGCGGCGCGAATGTGAATATCCTTGTCCAGGAGTTTATCAAGGAAGCTAACGCCACCGATATCCGGGCCTTTGTGATCGGCAATAAGGTTGTCGCCGCAATGGAGCGACAAGGGGCAGAAGGTGATTTCCGTTCCAACCTGCACCGCGGCGGTCAGGCAAATGCCGTCAAGATCACCCCCGAAGAACGCTCCACAGCTATCCGTGCTGCCCGCGCCATGGGTCTGAACGTCGCGGGCGTTGATATGCTGCGCTCCAACCACGGCCCGGTGATTATGGAGGTTAACAGCTCGCCTGGATTAGAAGGGATAGAGCAAGTGAGCGGTAAAGACATAGCAACCAAGATCATCGAGTTTATCGAAGAACATGCTGTGGCCGGGAATACCAAGACGAAGGGAAAAGGATAGCTTGCCTGTAAGCACGCTGATACTGATCGACTGGAAGGAGTTGTAAACCAATTTCAGCCAGGAAATTAATTTCTTCCCGGTCAATGGCGCAACCAACGGCCCCGACGCGCGTATTCTCAACACAACGCCGCGTACTTATGGTTTGAATTTGTCATACGCATTTTAGGACGATGCGAGTCGGCTGCGCTTGACACCGCAGTCGACTCGCTCTAATACTCATACATCCGAAAGACAGTAGGACCAGCTGCGCTTAATGCGTCCGCTGGTTTTGTGCGTTTCGGCCCATTCATCGGCGTTGAGATGAGGTCCCCCAAATCCGGGCATGCCTCGTGGAGCAGGAGTAAATAAATTGGCACGTATTGCCGGGGTTAACCTCCCAACAAATAAGCGCGTGATCATTGCGCTAACTTACATTCATGGCATTGGTCGCACCAAGGCTTTGGAAATTGTAGAAAAGTTGAAAATTGATCTTAGCCGCCGCGTGCAAGACCTTTCGGATGCCGAAATCTTGCAAATCCGCGAAACCATCGATGCGGATCATACCGTAGAGGGTGATCTTCGCCGCACAACCTCAATGAACATCAAGCGTCTTATGGACCTTGCCTGCTACCGTGGGCTCCGTCACCGTAAGGGCCTTCCTGTTCGTGGACAACGCACGCACACTAATGCGCGCACCCGCAAGGGTAAGTCCAAGGCGATTGCTGGCAAGAAGAAATAAGACGGGTTTAGGCACTGGCCTAGCCCAAGTCTTCATTTCCCCAATTTCGAATAGGATTTTTCATTATGGCACGCGAACCACAGCGCATTAAAAAGCGGGAGCGCAAAAATATCTCCGCCGGGGTTGCTCATGTCAACGCCAGCTTTAACAACACGATGATCACGATCACTGATGCACAGGGCAACACGATCAGCTGGTCATCCGCAGGTACAATGGGTTTTAAGGGTAGCCGTAAATCGACCCCTTATGCAGCTCAGGTTGCCGCAGAGGATGCCGGTAAAAAGGCATCCGAACATGGTGTCCGTACGCTCGAAGTCGAAGTCAAAGGCCCCGGTTCGGGCCGTGAATCGGCTCTTCGCGCATTGCAAGCTGTGGGCTTCACGATCACTTCGATTCGTGACGTTACATCCATTCCGCACAATGGTGTACGCCCGTCCAAGCGTCGGCGCGTCTAACCATTTTGTTTCGCATCCGGAGTAACAGGCCTGTTGCTCTTTCTTTACCACGGCCGGACGGACAGGTGCACCGATACCGTTCCCGCCCAAAGACTAGGGGATATCCATGACAGTCAATTTGAAGAACTGGCAGGAGCTTAAAAAGCCCAGCGCGCTTGAACTCAAGAGCGATACAGATCCAAAGCGTAAGGCAACTTTTGTTGCCGAACCACTTGAGCGCGGCTTTGGCCTGACGCTGGGTAATGCTTTGCGCCGCGTATTGCTTTCGTCGCTCCAGGGTGCGGCGATCACATCGATCAAGATTGAAAACGTGCTGCACGAATTCTCTTCGCTCGCGGGCGTGCGCGAAGATGTGACCGACATTGTTCTCAACATTAAGCAGGTTGCCCTGAAGATGGAAGGCGAAGGTCCAAAGCGTCTTCAACTTTCGGCAACTGGCCCAGGCGATGTTAAAGCTGGCGATATTGCGGTATCGGGCGATATTGTAGTCATGAATCCTGATCTTGTCATCTGCCACCTTGATGACGGCGCGACGCTGAACATGGAAATTACGGCCGATAGCGGCAAGGGCTATGTTCCCGCAGTTGCCAATCGTCCAGCAGATGCGCCGATTGGTCTAATTCCGATCGACTCGCTCTACTCGCCTATTCGTCAGGTTTCGTACAAGGTTGACAATGCGCGTATCGGGCAAGAGCTTGATTATGATAAACTGTCGCTGACCGTTGAAACCGATGGCACTGTGACGCCAGAAGATGCCGTAGCTTATGCTGCACGTATCCTTCAGGATCAGTTGCAAGTGTTCGTCCATTTCGAAGATTCGATGGCTGCGTCCTCACCGATGATCGGCATGGCGGCTCCTTCGGCTTCGAGCGAAGAGTCCGATGCAAACCAGCTCAACCGTTATTTGCTCAAGAAAGTCGACGAATTGGAATTGTCGGTACGCAGCGCAAATTGCCTGAAGAACGACAATATCATCTATATCGGCGATTTGGTGCAGAAGAGCGAAGCCGAAATGCTTCGCACCCCAAATTTCGGCCGCAAATCCTTGAACGAGATCAAGGAAGTGCTGTCGAGCATGGGTCTGCGCCTTGGCATGGACATCCCCGGCTGGCCGCCTGAGAATATCGAAGAAATGGCCAAGAAGCTTGAACAAGAGCTTTTGGGTTGAATTAAAGCCCTCTCCCATCGGGAGAGGGTTGCGCAGACTTGCAAGCTTGCTTGTTAGTCGAAGCTGGGTGAGGGGATCAGTGCTAACGATAGCGCACAGCCCCTCACCAACTTCGCCTAAGCGATAAATCGCTAAGGCTTTGTATCCTCTCCCGCCGGGAGAGGGAAAAGGGCACGGGCTTCCCCTCAAGCGGGCCTGGTACGGACTACCTTAAACGGGTCCATAACGAACGAAGGAATGAATTATGCGCCATAAAGTTGGCCACCGTAAGCTGCAACGCCCCACCGCGCACCGTAA
>JAYUPC010000041.1:0-17289 GCA_043760355.1 Sphingomonadales bacterium | reverse complement strand
TTTTCCAGGGCGCGTTCATTTTGTTACTCCTGCTGCAGCCGATTTGTCACGCAACGCCTTCACGGCCTTGCTGCCGCTATTGGTATCCATTTTCGCTGTCTCCTGACCGCGAACCAGATCCTCTGGATCGGCGATCATTGCGGCAATGTTGGTATTAGTTGCGCAGCCGTAATTGCTGTGATTACTTGCGTTGAAGTTTCTATCGCTGGTTTTGCTCCAATCGGGACAACTTGGTACTGATGCAGAAGAACGTGTAACCACAATACGAAATGTACCAGGAACAATGCTACCAGCCGTAACAGGTGCAGTCTCGTTTAGTAACATGCCGCGCGCACTGGCAATATCGCCAACTATCTTGCGGCTTTGGGCGCTGGCATAACCATCACCATAATCCAGAGCAACACGGTCACCATAACGAAGCTGAAGAGCATCGAACCATTCAATAACGCGACGCTGTTCAGAAACCGATACACCAGAGCCATCTGCATTGACGTCTAAGGCATAATTGGTGCGTTCAACGACAGGCTGATGTACCGAATACATAGAGGTGTTAGCGTCCATCGCGCCACATCCAGCTAATGTTAGGCTGAACGATGCGACGATCAGGAATTTGGTCTTTGACATGGTAATTCTCCTGAAATGGTTGCTAATTTAGAAACTAAAACCTGGGGCCGCTGCTGATGCTTGGGCCTTGTTATTTTTATTCTGCTTGGGCAGTGCTGGGGCTGCATCGCTGACCGAACCGAAATCCGGACCACTTGGTGCAGTTGGCGCAATAGTTGGCATCGGGCGGGTCTTATCGCCTTTATCCGACAAGACTTTTCCGAGCAAAATGCGCTCGGCGTCATTAGGTGTATGCAGTCCATCAGTTGGCAATTTGATTTCACTGTCCGAAACCGGCTTGACCAGATACGGCGTGATGACAATCATCAACTCAGTCTCGTTACGTCTCCAACCATTCGATTTAAAAAGCGCACCAAGGATTGGAACATCGCCGACGCCGGGTGTTTTGTCGACCGAGCTGCCAAGCTGATTGCTAAGTAAGCCAGCAATCATCATGCTCTGCCCGGAACCAAGCTCAACAGTAGTTTCGGCCATGCGTGTTGTAGTAGCTGGAACTTCAAGGCCACCAATACGGATAGCACCTTGCGACGAAATATCTGAAACCTCTGAACGAACGCGGAGCGAAATACGACCGTCTGCGAGTACGATAGGTGTGTAAGTCAGGCCAACGCCGTAATTTTTGTAATCAATGGACGTTCCGTTGTTAGAAGAGGTTACAATCGGGAAAGAACCACCCGCCAGAAACTCGGCCGTTTCACCCGACACAGTGGTTAGATTTGGATTTGCCAAAGTTGAAACAAGTCCGGCCCGCTCCGACAGATCAAAAGCAGCGGCAACATCTATACCGAACATCTTGCCGGCGGCGGCAAGAACATTTGCACCAGCAGGAATTTTGAATTTATACTGCGTTCCAACAATACCGTCCGTAACAAATCGTCCGGTCGCGGGGTTAAATGGCAGTGATAGACTGCCAGCCGGCAATCCATATAACGACGATGCATCTAAAGAAGGTAGTCCCGCAGTACCAACGTCACTTATATCAACAAAATCGCGTCCACGATAAGCTCCAAGAACTGTGGCGTTGCCGCTCTTATCACGTGTCGTCAAATTGCCGCTGATTTCTTTGGCAAGCGAACGGCTGACCTCTGCGATGCGAACCTGCAGATTGACCTGAAGCGGCGTTGCGTTCCTCAGTCGGCTGATAACTTCGATACCAGGACCAACAAACGCCTTTACCAGACGTTCGGCTTCGGAGGCATCTTCGGGCTGACGAACGGTACCGGTTAGCAGAACTGCGCCGTTCATTGTCGTAACCTTGATGTCGGCGTCCGGCATTGCCAGCAACATCATCTGATCCAGAGAATCTAGATTATTTCCGACGCGGATCGTTGCTTGATATACTGTCCTGCCAGCGGCATCGGTAGCAAATACCGTTGTTTCGCCCGGACCTTTTCCAAGTATGTAAATCTGTTTTGCGGATTTAACTTCAACATCTGCGATTGCAGGATTGCTGACAACCACATCGGTGATCGCGGATCCAAGATTTACCTGCTGGCCGCGGCCGATAGAAAGAATGACCGTCCGTCCTTCTTTGCCAGCCGTTTGAGCAGCTAGTGGAGCCGGGATAACAACCACCGCAGCAGTGCTAAGTGCGGCAGCTATTACAGCAGCTGCGAAGCCCGATTTCAGTGTCTTGATATAGGTCATCTGATTATCTCCGGTTCACATCGACTTCAGTAACGGCACCGGCGCGTGATACGCGAACTACCTGACCTTTACTGATTTTTTCGATTATCTTTTGAGTGCGATACGTTTCTGCTGCAACGGCAAGTGGAGTAGTTGCGGGCATCGAGCTACGTTGGAAGCGTGATACATCGCCGCCTGTTGCATAGCTGCCTTTGCCAGAACTTGGCATTTGCGTCATTTTGCGCAGGATGCGTTCTTCTTCCTCTGGCGTTGCACCAGCAGGAATGGTGATCGAACCTGATGCAATCGCTTGCTCTAATTCTACAGCGTTATCAGCGAGTGCACGAAGCGAAAGGCTGATGGTGCCGATTGTTTGTGCAACAGTGATCTTTTCGGCAATGCGCGGCGTTACTTCAAGCGTTACCAGTTTGAATTCGGAAACAATTGTGTTGCCTTTTTCATCTTTATTGGTCTGCGCGCGTTGGTCAGTAGCCAGAACCCGAAGGTTGCGAAGGATAGTTTCAGCAACCTTGAGCGGAAGACCATCAGTGGCAGCCACATTTTGGGTCAAAACAAGGTCAACGCGGTCACCAGGAAAAACAAATCCAGCGACACCGGTTAGAGCAGATACAGGAACAGTCACCGCACGCATGCCAGGGCTAAGTGCCGCAGCCAAGAACCCGCGATCGCCGGGGGCGACCAATGACTCTTTGGTAACCGGCTGACCCGCTGTTACCGCATTACGAACAACGGTTCCAACAAGCGATTCCATAGTAGACTTTGAACCATCTTTTTCCGCAGCGCCCTTGATGAAATACGCATCTTCGATGAGTTCTTCAGGCCAGGGTTGGTAACGGAAACTTTCAGCCGTGATAAGCGTGCCGACGGGCAGGGCCTTGGTCGCAACCAAAACCTCTGGCCCTGTTTTCACAGGGGCTGCTGCTGCTGCTGCTTGCGGAGCGGCTGCTCCTGTGAACATGCTGCGTGCCATAAAGGCAGTTAGTGCGGCGATAACAAGCGCACTCACCAGCAAAATTACTTTTTTCCTATCCATGACGAACTATGCCTCCTGAAAGGTCCCCTGGTTGAAACGTCTGTTTCATCCAAAATGGTTAAAATATGGTTCACCGGCAATCCAAAGCCCGGCGAGTGAGATGGCAACACCATAAGGTGTTTTCGATAAACCTTGTCGCCCGCGCATTTTATGATGCGTTAATGCGATCACCGTTACGACAAGACCAATTATTGCAGAATACAGAAAAAGCATGAGAATCTGTTGCCATGTGAACCACAAAGAAAGGGCCGTATACAGTTTGAGATCGCCGCCACCCATCCAGCCAAGGCTGAACCACAACAGGCAAAAAATAAATGCACACATGGCGGTTAAAAGGTGGATGCCAATCGTCTGTAGTCCGTAATCGCTGATCGCAAACCAGTATAGCGGCGCCGCCAATGCCATTGGCAAAGTAACTACATTATAGATTTTGCGATACCGCACGTCGGTATACATCGACACAACTAGTGCAATTGCCAAGCCGCCAAGCAGCGCGTAAACAAAGATATCTCTGGTCATAACCATGGTGTTAACCAATAAGTCTTACCAAAAGGTAACTATGCACGCACCGATCCACAGCATTGAAAGGCGCGCTATCCCAGCCGCTGCAAAAGAAACAATTTGGCATGCACCCGATCATTGGGCAATCCGGCGGATTGATTGGGTTAGTGGCGTAAATGCGCGCGGATCGATTCTGTTCCTGCCCGGACGCGGTGACCATTATGAGAAATATCTCGAGACGTTAGATTATTATGCATGCACCGGGTGGAATGTCACCGCGGTCGATTGGCGTGGACAGGGTGGTTCGGGGCGGCTCCTTGCCGATCCGTATGTCGGGCATATTGATGATTTTGCGACCTGGATCACCGATATTAAAGCATTTTATGCGCAGTGGAAGACGGAGGGTAAAGGCCCTCATGTAGTTATTGCGCATAGCATGGGTGGACATCTGACGATGCGTGCGCTGGTTGAAAATGCAATAGATCCGGACGCAGTTATCCTAAGCGCACCGATGTTGGGCATCCGGTCAGGTGGGCTGCCACTTGCCCTTAATCATGCTTTTGCAAAACTGATGGTAAAAATCGGACGCGGCGAGACAGCTGCATGGAAGGTGAGTGAAAAACCGTTATCGTCCATGCGTCTAAGGCAAAAGATGTTGACGCATGACCCCGCACGTTATGTTGATGAACTCGCGTGGTGGGAAATACGTCCCGAGGTAAAACTTGGTCCGCCAAGCTGGAGGTGGGTTGAAAGGGCAATGGCTTCAATCCGCTATCTGGACGAGCCCGGACTTTTGGAAAAAGTGCAAACGCCTGTGTTGTTACTTGCGACTATTGCCGATCAATTGGTCAACACTGATCGTATCATAAAGGACGACAAACGGCTGCCGCACAGCGAAATTCTGATATTCGGCAAAGAAGCAGCTCATGAATTGTTGCGCGAGGCCGACGGAGTTCGCAACCAGTGTTTGAGCGTGATGGATAGTTTCCTGGATACCCACGCACCAAAATCATGACTGATTTCGACATTATAATTGTCGGCGCAGGTATTGCTGGCGTCAGTCTGGCTGCGGAGTTGGCCGAACACGCATCGATATTGCTGATCGAAGCAGAGGCTCATTCAGGATATCATGCGACCGGGCGTTCGGTCGCTTTCTGGACCGAGAGTTATGGCGGCCCGGCTATCCAACCGTTAACGACGGCATCAGGGCCATTTTTAGCCAATCCACCAAGTGACTTTGCGGATCGACCGATCATGAAGCCGCGCGGTGCGTTACACATTGGAAAGGCGCAAGATCGACAATGCGCCGGAAAACTCCTGCATGACTTTGGCAATAGCGGGGTTGTCTTTGAGGCAAAGGATCAAGAAGCGATACAGTCTTATATCCCGGGCATCCGCAATGATTGGGACCATGGCATATGGGAACCGGGCTGCTGCGACATTGATGTAGCTGCCCTGCAAGCCTCGTATCTGGGTAAAGCCAGACGCGGCGGTGCCAAGTTGGTCTGTAATGCCCAGCTTAGACAAGCATCTTTTGCGACGGGAATTTGGCAGGTTGAAACCTCTGCAGGCAATTTTACCGCGAAGAAAATCGTCAACGCTGCTGGTGCATGGGCGGATGAGGTTGCCGTGCGCGCAGATGTTCAACCAATTGGCATTACGCCCTTACGCCGAACGGTATTGCAATTAGCGGTGGAGCCAATTGCACCCTCGACATTGCCATTGGTTATCGCACTCGACGGCAGTTTCTATTTCAAACCTGATGCCGGAAAAATCTGGCTCAGCCCGCATGATGAAACGCCCTCAGCAGCTTGTGATGCTGTGCCTAATGAAATAGATGTGGCGATTGCTATCGAACGCTTTGAGGGTGTGGTTGATTGGCGGATTACAAAACTTGAACATAAATGGGCGGGATTACGCAGCTTTGCGCCGGACCGTTTGCCGGCAATCGGGCCAGATCGGTATCATCCGGAGTTTTTCTGGTTCGCAGGGCAGGGCGGTTTTGGCATCCAGACAGCCCCGGCCGCAGCAAAACTGGCGGCATCATTATTGTGCGATGAAGTGTCAGCATCCCCACAAGTTGATGGAAGCTTATATCTCCCCTCGCGACTGCATTGATTTACTTGGCGGTTTTTCAATTGCTTGATATGAAATGTGAAGGACCGCGAGTCCAAAAAAGCTGAGGAGAGCCACATGCCACATTTTTTTGAAATCAAGACCAATAAGAAGGGTGAGTTTGTCGCCTATTTCAAATATAATAAGGAAGCGATTTTCTGGACCGAGGGTTACAAGACCAAGGCTTCAGCCAAAAATGCGATTGCTTCTGTATTGAAGAACGGCCCTGGTGCCGAAATCCGCGAAGAAGAATAAATTTAAGTTATGCTGGCGGCGTTCGCAGCGTCGCTAGCAAGCTTATCAGCGCGGTCATTGCCTTCATGTCCCGAATGGCCTTTTACCCACAACCATTCAATTTCATGTCGCGCAGCTGCTTCGATCAGGTCGTGCCAAAGATCCGCATTGCGAACAGGCTGCTTTGACGCATTCTTCCATCCATTTCGTTGCCATCCGGCCACCCATTTTGTGATACCTTCGCACACATATTTGCTGTCTGTGTAAAGCGTGACGTTACATGGTTCGATGAGTGTATTGAGCGCATGAATTGCTGCGGAAAGTTCCATGCGGTTGTTGGTCGTATCAGGATCGCTGCCTGATATATCTTTCTCATGTGCGCCGTAACGGATCACCGCGCCCCAACCACCAGGACCAGGATTGCCTTTACAGGCACCGTCCGTAAAAATCTCAATTTGCTTCATAATTTACCCCAATACTGTCGGGATATTCACCGGGTTTGCGTAAAAATCAAGCCGCCTTAGAAATGCAAGTGGGTCTTTTCGGGTCACTATTGCACTGGGTGGAGTGTTGATCCAGTCATAGCACCTTGTCATTAAGAAGCGCAGACACGCACCGCGCATCAATATTGGAAGTGCATTTCGGGTCTCTTTATCGATGCCAAATTTATCATGATACCCGGCCAAAATTGCTTGACCAACTCTTGCATGATAATGCGCACCATCGCCGGAAAAGCTCCATGCAGTGTGCGTCACTGCAATATCATAGGCGCAGATGTCTGTGCATGCGAAGTAGAAATCAATTAGGCCCGACACAGTGTCGCCAAGCATGAGGACATTGTCAGGGAACAAATCCGCATGGATTGCGGATTGCGGCAGATGACGGGGCCAATTTGCTTCAAGAAAACTGCATTCCTGCGCAATCCGCTCTGAAAGTCCGGGCGCGATCATTTCATATTGGTCAGCGTTACATTGCGCAGCAAAGGGTGACCAAGAATCAATCCCCAAGCTATTCGGACGTTGCAGGTCAAAATCCGCCAGTGCCTTGTGCATCTCGCCAAGCGCAGCGCCAGTGGCTCTGGCTTGGGCTGGCGTTGGCGCGCTGACTGAAACACCCGATAGAAACTCGATCAGGCACGCAGGGCGTCTGCATACTTCCTGCAACCAAATACCTTGCCGGTCCGCAATAAAGCGCGGTACTTTACATCCGGCGCGGTGAAGATGATCTAGCAAAGCAAAGAAAAACGGCAGATCATCGGGGTTCACCCGGCTTTCGTAAAGCGTCAGGATAAACCGCGATGTTGTTGTTTCAACGAAGAAATTACTGTTCTCAACACCTTCTGCGATGCCTTTAAGCGCGATTAATTCGCCTGCGTCATATTGTGTGAGCAATGCAGCGACATGTTCGGCACCAACTTGCGTATAAACCGCCATTATTTTTCAGCATCCGCGAGTTCACGGGGCAGTTTGAAGATGATGTTCTCTTTCGCCGTTTCGACCTGTTCGGTTTGCACATCAAAATAGGTACTTAGGGCTTCGACAATTTCGTTCACCAGAACCTCGGGTGCCGACGCTCCTGCAGTTAGGCCCAGCGTGTGTACCCCATCAAACCAGCTAAGATCGATTTCCTTGGCACGCTGGACAAGATGCGCTTTGGCGCCACTGCGCGTGGCAACCTCGACTAAACGGAGCGAGTTTGAGCTGTTCGGCGCGCCGATTACCAAAACCAGCTCGCACTCGCCTGCAATTGCCTTAACCGATTCTTGGCGGTTTGACGTAGCGTAGCAGATATCCTCGCCCTTTGGTCCTATGATCCCGGGGAAACGGCGTTCTAATATGCCAACTATTTCTGCGGTATCATCAACAGACAATGTGGTCTGCGTTAAAAAAGCAAGATTATCGGGTTCGTCCGGCGCAAATGCTTCCGCATCAGCGACCGTTTCCACCAGCGTCATAACACCCTCAGGCACTTGACCAAAAGTCCCAATAACCTCGGGGTGCCCTGCATGGCCGATAAAAACGATATGACGTCCTGCATCGACCTGACGCTCGGCTTGCTTGTGTACTTTAGATACAAGCGGGCAGGTCGCATCGAAATAGGCAAGGCCGCGGGCCTTGGCATTTGCGGGCACAGTCTTTGGTACGCCGTGTGCGGAGAACACAACATGCGCGCCGTCAGGAACTTCGTCTAGTTCCTCGACAAAAACTGCGCCTTTTGCCTTCAGGCTATCAACAACAAATCGGTTATGTACAATTTCATGGCGAACATAAACCGGGGTGCCGTGTTGTTCGAGGGCAAGCTCGACAATCTTTATGGCACGGTCAACACCCGCGCAAAATCCGCGCGGGGCGGCAAGTAGAAGGCGTAAAGGGCGCTTTGTGTGTGTCTGTTCAGTCATCTGCAATATCCTTTAGGTAAAGTCTGCTGCTACGCCAAGACCTTTCCCCTGTTGCGCGAGGCTTGAGCGCAGGATAAGGAACCTTGTTAATGCTGTTACTCGTGTGTAGCAAAACCAAGAATAGTCTTTGAGGACAATAAAACATGAAGAAAATCGCCCTAATTGTTGCAGCATCTGCCTCGTTTTTGGTGATCGGTGGTTGTGCCAAAGACGGGGAACTTGATGTAAGTTCGGGTGTCGGGGTCAGTGTGACACGTTCGGGTTGTCCTACTGTTGCCGTTCCAGATGGTACAGGCGACATTACACTCTTCAACCCGGGCAGCAGCCAGGATTCGAACGCGATTGATATCGTCGCAACGCTCACCAAAGTTCGTCCGACTTGCAATGATGCGGCAGAAAAGATTTATTCGGTTGCCGATTTTGAAGTACAGGCACGCAGGAGCGACACACGCGGCGCACGCACGGTAATTCTACCCTATTTTACCAGCGTAGTGCAGGGCGGCAGTGCCGTAGTTTCCAAACGTGTTGGACAGGTTACATTACAATTTGCCGAAGGTCAGGCTAAAGCATCGGTAACAGGCAAAGCCGCAAGCTATATTGATGCCAGTGCCGCGCGCTTGCCCGCCGATATTGTCGAGAAAATCACCAAGAAGCGCAAGGCAGGTGATGCGGATGCAGCACTTGATCCACTTGCCGATCCCGCTGTTCGTGCGGCGGTTGTCCGATCAAGCTTTGAAATGCTGATAGGCTTTCAGCTTA
The DNA here is from genome assembly GCA_043760355.1 of Sphingomonadales bacterium. Taxonomy (GTDB): domain Bacteria; phylum Pseudomonadota; class Alphaproteobacteria; order Sphingomonadales; family Sphingomonadaceae; genus Sphingorhabdus_B. The sequence goes on along the minus strand of JAYUPC010000041.1, from coordinate 7,978 downwards.
CCGAGGATCAACTGCGGTATAATGTAACGCGCTGATACAAAAGGTGATACTGAAACTAATAATCGTCATTCCCGCGAAAACGGGAATCCATCACCCGAGCTGTAGTTTATAAAACAACGGCGTTAGATACCTGAGGGTTAGGTGATGGATTCCCGCCTTCGCGGGAATGACAAAGTATCTAGTTATAGTCGGGATTCTATGTGACTTTATTCAATCGTTTTTCTGCGCATGTAAACACAGTTCTTGAGCGCCTGACCGCATCTGGCTCCATTCCGGAGGGCCTAGACTTCAGCAACGTAACGGTCGAACCGCCGCGTGATCCCTCCCACGGCGACCTTTCAACCAACGCAGCCATGGTGCTGGCGAAACCGGCGGGTATGAATCCGCGTGCCTTGGCTGAGTTGCTTGTGCCCGAACTTACCAAGTTAGACGGCGTTAAGAGCGTCGAGATTGCTGGTCCCGGCTTCCTCAACCTGCGGCTGGATAATGCGATTTGGTTGCACGAGTTGGCTGACATTGATGCAAAAGCTGACGATTACGGTCGCTCACAATTGGGCGCAGGTAAAACGGTAAACGTTGAATATGTCTCCGCAAACCCGACTGGCCCTATGCACATGGGCCATTGCAGGGGCGCGGTTGTCGGCGATGCGCTCGCCAATGTGCTCGCATTTGCAGGGTATAAAGTGATCCGCGAATATTATGTAAACGATGCAGGCGGTCAGGTCGACACCCTCGCACGCTCGGTGCATTTGCGGTACCGCGAGGCGCTGGGCGAGAATATCGGCGATATACCGGAGGGTTTTTATCCTGGCGATTATCTGGTGCCGATTGGGCAGAAGCTGGCGGCTGAACACGGGAGTGCATTTGTCGGTAAGCCCGAAGCCGATTGGCTGATCCTGTTCCGGGAACAGGCGGTTGCCGCGATGATGGACCTGATTCGCGCCGATCTTGCTTTGCTTGGCATCCACCATGATGTGTTTGCTTCTGAAGCGACTGTGCAGGCAAACAAGCTTCCCGAAGCCGCCGAAGCTTATTTGCGCGAACGCGGGCTTATTTATGATGGCGTGCTAGAGGCACCCAAAGGCGAAACACCCGAAGATTGGGAGCCGGTTGAACTGCCGCTGTTCCGCTCGACGCAATTTGGTGACGATCAAGACCGCCCGATCAAAAAATCGAACGGCAGCTGGACCTATTTCGGTGCCGACATGGCCTATCATTTTCAAAAGGCACAAAAAGCCGATGCACTTGTCAATATCTGGGGTGCGGATCATGCCGGCACGGTCAAGCGCATCAAGGCCGCCGTCTCCGCACTGACGCAAGGTAAAGTCGAGTTGGACGTAAAACTGGTGCAAATGGTGCGTCTGTTGCGCGCTGGTGAGCCGATCAAAATGTCAAAGCGCGCCGGGAATTTTGTGACGCTTGCCGATGTCGTGCGCGAAGTTGGTAAGGATGTTGTCCGCTTCACAATGCTAACGCGCAAATCTGACGCGCAGATGGACTTTGATTTTGCCAAAGTGGTGGAAGCGTCAAAGGACAATCCGGTTTTCTATGTGCAATATGCCCATGCGCGGATCCAATCGACCCTGCGCAAAGGGGGCGACGAAGGTTTTGCGCCGTCGCCTGAACATATCGCCAAGCTGGGGACGCAAGAAATCGCGCTGATCCGTGAAGCAGCAAACTTCCCGCGCATAATCGAGGCTGCTGCAAAATCGGACGAACCTCACCGGATCGCTTTTTATCTTGGCGATCTTGCTGCGGCCTTTCATAGCTATTGGAATCTTGGTAACGATAATGTTAACAAACGCTTCATATTGGCACAGGACACTGAATTGACATCAGCAAGGCTTTTCTTGGCAGCAAATATAGGGCAAATTATTCGAAATGGTCTTCGCCTAATGGGGGTCGAAGCCGCAGATAAAATGTAAGAATAAGGGAAATATCATGACTGATACTGATCGCGATGGCCTGAATCTGGATGATCCGGATCGGTTGCCCTGGCTCGAAACCGCCGATGGCTACGAATATGATAGCGGCGCATCGCCATTAAAAGTTGCTGGCTTGGTCCTTGGTGGCCTTGCCCTATTGGCGGCTATTGTTGGCGGAATTTACTGGATGCAGCGCAATCAATCGGGTGGCACCGAGGGCAATGGCGAACTGATCGCTGCGCAAGAAGGTAATTATAAAGTCTTGCCAACCGATCCTGAAGGTAAGAAATTCGAAGGCGAGGGCGATAGTGCCTTTGCCGCAAGCGACGGTAAGAAAGTTGACACGAAAATGGGTTCGGCAAAGGCTGATCCTGTAAAAGCCGGTCCAGCGACCGCTGCCTCTGCTTCGGCAAATGCACCTGTCCCTGCTGGCGCAGCATTTGTTCAATTGGGTGCATTTAGCGATGCGGCAAAGGCTGACCAAGCATGGGCGGCCCTTAGCAAGCGCTTTGGTTTCTTGAGCGGCGTTAACCGCAAAATTGCGGAAGCCTCGCCAGAAGGTGGCCGCAAGGTATTCCGTTTGCAAGCGGTCACACCCAATGCAGCAGGCGCACAGCAGCTATGTGCAAAGCTGAAAGCGGCTGGCGAAAACTGCCTGATCGTAAAATAAATTCCTGAGCACCGGGGGGAGAGAAAGCCGTGGCGGCGACAAGCAGTCACGGCTTTTTTATAAGCGAGCTCCCTAATCGAAAATTAACCACATCACTGTAATGCTTCTATTATATTCCGGGCGTCTTGCTCGTATACGGAGCACGGCATGCGCCATTCATGGCTAGAATCCCCGACCGCCAGTGCCGTCGATGACGCGCCTTTGGCGTTGGCGGTTATCATCCCCACATTTAATGAAGCAGCCAATGTAGAACCTTTGTTGCACCGTTTATCGCTCACACTTGCAGGCATTAGGTGGGAGGCGATTTTTGTCGATGATAATTCACCCGACGGGACATCTGAGACTGTGCGTCAGATTGCCCTTAACAATCCACACGTTCGCATTGTTCAGCGGATTGGACGGCGCGGTCTAACTAGTGCAGTTATCGAGGGCATGCTGGCAAGCGCGGCACCTGTTCTTGCGGTAATCGACGGCGATATGCAGCATGATGAAACGATATTGCCGCGGATGCACGCTGCGATTGCATCGGGGGAAGCTGATATCGCTATAGGCACGCGCTATGCAAATGGCGGGGGTGTCGGAGAGTGGGATAAAAACCGTGCTCTTGCGAGCAGGATTGCAACCAAGATCAGTCACCTTGCAATAAAAGCGCCTTTATCTGATCCCATGAGCGGGCTTATGGCCATCTCACGCCCTATTTTGATGGCAGCTATACCCCGTATGTCGGGAATGGGATTTAAGGTTTTGCTCGACATTGTCGCTTCTTTGCAAAATGCACCGCGCATTGTTGAGATACCCTATATCTTCCGTGAGCGTGAGCTTGGCGAGAGCAAGGCCGGGGCATTGGTGCTCGCCGAATATGCCGCATTGATTGCGGATAAAACAATCGGCCGATATGTGCCGCTGCGTTTGATTAGTTTTCTTGGCGTTGGTGGCATGGGGGTTGGCGTGCATTTATCGCTACTGGGGCTATCCTTGTGGTCAGGACTTGGTTTTTTGCAGGCAGAAATCGTTGCAGTTATTGGTGCGATTAGTTTTAATTTTACGCTCAATAATATTTTTACTTACCGTGACCGCCGCCTGCGTGGCCGGAAAATGATTGCCGGACTGTTTAGCTTTTTTGCCGTGTGTTCGGTTGGTGCGATTGCCAATATTGGCATTGGTACTTGGATGAATGGCAATGATGGCCGTTGGTGGTTGGCCGGGCTAGCTGGCACAGTGGTGGGCGCTGTATGGAACTTTGCCGCATCCTCTTTCGTGACTTGGCGCAAATGATACAGGAAGTTCGATCACGCTTTTACGGGATCGGTAAAGGATACAGCATCGCTGCGTTACTGGCTTTATGTATGCTGATTACAATATGTGTTTGGCCAAAGCCGGTCACTGTTGCACCGCCTAAGATTGTAACAACATCTCCGCAAGCTGCCCAAGAAACCGTAATGAATGATGATCTTAGGCTATACCGCCTTATCAACGACCGGATCGAAAAAGGCGCGTCCTATTATCAAGCGGCCTTTGTAGAACAGCGTATTAACGGATATCCGGTGAAACCATTTGTAACGGTTCGCCTGCCTATCTTGGCTGCAATAAGCGCTGTTTTGGGTCATGTTGCAATGACAATACTGCTCGCATTACTCTGTATCGCGACAGTGCTGGCGTGGTGGCGGCAACTGGATGGCGCATTTCGTGATCCGGGGCGAAGGGTTACCGGGGTGATGCTGCTTGCTTCAGGATTGATGCTGGCAATCTTTCCCCAATATATTGTCCTGCATGAACTGTGGGCAGGCGTGTTTATTGCATTGTCACTTGGGCTTTATCGCCCGCAGCGATTTTGGCCGTCGGTTATTGCCGCTGCATGTGCACTAGCGATCCGGGAGACTACGTTACCGTTTGCGATGCTGATGGCGGCATTTGCAGTTTTTGAGCGGCGCTGGCGTGAAGTCATGGCATGGGGGCTTTTGATCTGTGCATTCGCCACCGGATTATACGCGCATTATGTTGTGGTTAGTGCGCTGGTCATTCAGTCCGATTTGGCATCGCCGGGCTGGGTACAAATCGGCGGAGTGAATGCTGCGGTCCGGGCGTTAACAATGACAAGCGCGCTTCGTACGCTGCCGGAATTGATCGCGGCATTTGCCATTGCGCTGTCGCTGTTCGGCTGGGCATCGTGGCGAAGTGCAATCGGGTGTCGGGGCACGCTTTATCTTGCCGGTTATAGTTTTATGCTGATGCTGATTGGCCGGGCGGAGAATTTTTACTGGGGTGTGATGGTGGCTCCGTTATTGCTTCTTGGCCTGGCATTTTTCCCGCAAGCAATATTGGATATAGCACATAATCTAAATCCACGAAGAACCAGTTTATGACTGCAGGCTTAGGGTTATGCACAATTTTGCAAATATCCTAACTTCTCCCCACTTGTCATTGTTTATGCTCTGGCTTAGCATCTTGACAGCACATGAAAGTGGGGCATAAAAAGATGAAACCTGTAATATTTGGTCTCTCCAGCCTCATCCTGACCGATGATGAGAAGTCATTTTTGACGGAAGCAAATCCCGCTGGATATATCCTTTTCAAGCGCAATATTGAAAACCGCAATCAGGTAAAGGCACTGACCGATAGCTTGCGTGCACTGCATGGCCGGGATGACGTGCCAATCCTGATCGATCAGGAAGGTGGCCGGGTTGCGCGGATGCAGTCGCCGGTTTGGCCCGAGTTTCCAGCAGGAAGCACGTTCGACGCGGTTTACGACATCTCCCCTATGTCGGCGATAGAGGCGGCAAGAAACAATGCGGAGGCGATTGCAATACTGTTGGCAGAGGTTGGCATTAACGTAAATGCCATGCCAATGCTCGATGTCCGCGTTACCAACACACACGCAGCGATAGGTGACCGTAGCTTTGGAAATGAGCCACAGCGCGTCGCAGCAATGGGACGGGCGGTGATCGACGGCTTGCGCAAAGGCGGCGTGGTTGGGATCATCAAGCATATGCCGGGGCAGGGGCGTGCCGTTGTCGATAGCCACCATGATCTGCCCCGCATTACTGCCAGTGATGCAGAACTTGAACAAGACCTCTCGCCATTCCATGCGCTGTGCGATGCGCCGATGGGAATGACAGGACACGTCGTCTTTGAAGCATGGGATAAGGATCGCCCGGCGACTATGTCACCGACCATAATATATGACATCATCCGCATCCGTATCCGTTTTGACGGGTTGCTTATGAGCGATGATCTACAGATGAAGGCGCTGTCGGGTGATATCGCCGACCGGGCGGCGAATTGCGTCAAGGCCGGGTGCGATATTGCGCTCTATTGCTCTGGCGATTTGGCTCAGATGGTTGCGATTGCGGACAAACTGCCAGAGATTACTGACGCGGCAAAGGAACGGCTAAAGCTAGCAATGGCAACGATTTCGGATGATGTACCTGTTGATCTCGATCGCCTGACTATGCTGATCGCAAAGCGCGATGAATTGTTGGCAATCCAGGCATGAGCGACGAGTTTGATCTTTTGTTTGAAGACACAGCCCGGCGGGTGGAGGCAGAGTTTAATCCCGATGTCCTGACCATTGATATTGACGGGTGGGAGGGGCCACTTGATTTACTGCTCACATTGGCACGCAATCAAAAGGTGGATTTGCGCGCAATATCGATCCTTGAACTGGTTGAGCAATATCTGGCGTTCATTGATAATGCCCGGACGATGAAGCTTGAACTGGCGGCGGATTATCTGGTGATGGCAGCGTGGCTTGCCTATCTGAAATCAGCTTTGTTGTTGCCCAAGGACCCGACGATTGATCCATCGCCAGAGGAACTTGCGCTGCGCCTGCAATTGCGGCTGGAGCGGTTGAATGCGATGCGCGAGAGCGGTGCGCGGTTGATGGCGCGGGACCGGATCGGGCGGGATATCTTTTTACGAGGTAACCCCGAAGGTTTGCATGTGGTGCGATCACGCGCCTGGGACTGCGATTATTTTGAACTGATCACGGCATATGGTCAGGTTAAGGCACGAACACAACCTGTCTTGCACGTCGTCAAAAAACGCACCGTGATGACGCTGGAGGAGGCGCTTGAACGGGTATCGGCAATGATCGGACGGGCGATTGAATGGACACATATTGAAGCATTTCTGCCCGATTTTACTGAACCTGCGCTGCGCAAATCGGCGCTGGCGTCGAGTTTTGTTGCTGCATTGGAACTGGCCAAGCGCGGGACAATTGATTTGCAGCAAGAGGCGAATTTTGCCCCCTTAATGCTAAGGATGAAGGCATGATGATCGAACATGATCCCGGTGTCCGCGCCGTCGAAGCCGCGTTATTTGCCGCTGAACAGCCTATGACAGTGGAACATTTGCGCGGTTATGTCGGTGAAGATGTTGATATTCCCGCTTCACTCAAAACGCTGGAGGCGCATTATCAGGGGCGGGGGATTGAACTCGTCTGTCGCGGCAAGGCGTGGCATTTCCAGACCGCTGCCGATCTTGCGCATCTGTTGCGGCGGGAGCGGGAGGAGAGTCGCAAGCTGAGCCGTGCCGCGGTCGAAACACTGGCGATTATCGCCTATCACGAACCCGTCAGCCGCGCAGAGATTGAGGCCATTCGGGGCGTGCAGATATCGAAAGGCACGCTTGATGTGCTTATGGAGGCAGGCTGGGTCAGGCCAGCGGGCCGGCGCGAGGTGCCAGGACGGCCATTAATCTATGGAACGACACCCGGGTTTCTCGCCCATTTCGGATTATCCACCCGTAAAGATTTACCCGGTATAGAAGATTTACGCGCTGCCGGATTACTCGATCCAATCGATATGGCCATGGGTGATATGCACTTTGGCGCGGAAGAAAGTGATAGTGATCTGGAAATCACGAGCGGCAATGATTAAATAATGCTATAGTGCAACTATTCCGCTATCCCGTATGGATAGCAATTTGCGGGGCGTGCGCCTCGATAAGGAGTTTAATATGGGTGGACTGAGCATCTGGCATTGGCTGATCGTTGGTATTTTGGTGCTGTTACTATTCGGTAAAGGCCGTTTTTCCGATATGATGGGCGATGTTGCCAAGGGTATCAAAAGCTTCAAAAAAGGCATGACCGAAGAAGATGAAGCAGAAAAGCCTGCGCCGCGTATCGAAACAACGCCGACCGTCATTGACGCCGAGAAGCAGAGTGACAAAACGCTTTGATCCTAATGTAATCAGGATTTACGCATACAATGTTTGGCGTTGATTCATCTGAATTTCTTTTATTACTGCTGGTTGCGCTTGTCGTAATCGGGCCAAAAGACTTGCCTCGTGTGCTGCGTGTTGTTGGCAAATGGGTTGGTAAAGCGCGCGGGATTGCCAATCAATTTCGTTCCGGCTTTGACGAAATGGTTCGCGAATCCGAACT
>JAYUPC010000040.1:0-17371 GCA_043760355.1 Sphingomonadales bacterium | reverse complement strand
CTGACCGGGTTATTTGCACGTGACGCCAACCGCGTATCAGCAATGTCGATCGAACAAAGCGGAATATTGTTCGACTTTTCCAAAACGCATCTTGACGTGAGTGCGCTTGGCTTTTTTGAGAAGGCTGCAGAAGAGGCCGATTTGCAGGGCGCGAAGGAAAAGCTGTTTACCGGAGCAGTGGTGAACACGACCGAGGGCAGGGCGGCGGTCCACACGGCTGAGCGGGGTAATGGCAATATTGATGATGTGGCGCAGGCCAAGGCATTTCAAGTGCGGATGCGTGGCCTGATCGAAGCGATTGAGGCGGGAGCCTTGGGCGAGATCAAGCATATCTTGCAAATCGGCATTGGCGGATCAGCTTTGGGGCCTAAGCTATTGATTGACGCGCTGGGAAGGGACGAGATGCGTTATGACGTCAAAGTCGTTTCCAATGTTGATGGCGCAGCGTTGGCCGAAGCCACAGCCAATATGGATCCTTATAAAACCCTTATAGCTGTCGCTTCAAAGACCTTTACAACCACTGAAACACTCATGAATGCGACCAGCGCGCTTGACTGGATGAAGGCAGCAGGTGTTGCGGATGCCGAAGGTCGGGTCATTGCGCTGACTGCAAAACCCGAAAATGCACTCGATTGGGGTATTGATGAAAGCCGGATATTACCATTTAATGAAGCGGTTGGCGGACGTTATTCATTATGGTGCTCAATAGGATTTCCGGTTGCGATTGCGCTGGGTTGGGCGGCTTATGAAGAACTACTCGAAGGAGCCGCGAGCATGGACCGGCATTTCAGATCTACGGCTCCGCTTGAAAACGCACCCGTTCTGGCGGCATTTGCCGATCTATATTATACACAAGCCCGCAAATGCCAGACGCGGGCTGTTTTTGCTTATGATGAAAGGTTGCGGTTGCTGCCTGATTATCTTCAGCAATTGGAGATGGAATCGAACGGAAAATCGGTGACGTCAACAGGAAAGCCGGTTAGTTATCCAACTGCGCCAGTTACTTGGGGAGGGGTTGGTACCGATGCCCAGCACGCGGTTTTTCAGCTTCTCCACCAAGGGACACATCTGATCCCGGTAGAGTTTATTGCCAGCAAAACGCCGGGTTCTGATTTTGATCCGTCGCATCATGAAGCGTTGCTGATCAATTGCTTTGCGCAAGGCGCCGCGTTAATGGCGGGTAAGAAAACCGATGATCCGGCACGGAGCTATGCTGGTGATCGGCCATCGACAACGCTGCTTATCGATGACGTCACGCCGTCTGTTATTGGCGCAATCATAGCTTTTTACGAGCACCGCACCTTTGTGAATGCTGTTTTGCTAGGGATAAATCCGTATGACCAGTTCGGTGTGGAGCTTGGTAAGGAGATTGCCAAGGCTATCGGTGAAAATGGCGCAACAGGTTTTGATCCATCGACGACCGCACTGATTGCGGCTGCTGGTATGTGACTTTGGATTAGTGTGATGAGTATTTGATGTTGGCAATGACACAGAGTAGAAAAATAATTTATGACATTCGACTATGATCTCTTCATCATCGGCGCAGGTTCGGGCGGTGTGCGCGCGGCTCGGATTTCGGCTAGCCACGGCGCCAAGGTTGCGATTGCAGAGGAATACCGGATCGGCGGCACCTGCGTCATCCGTGGTTGTGTACCAAAGAAGCTGCTGGTTTATGGCGCGCATTTTGCCGAAGATATGGCCGATGCAAAGCGGTTTGGCTGGAATACGCAAGGCGCGACTTTTGACTGGGCAACGTTGCGCGACAATGTCGCCGATGAAGTAAACCGTCTTGAGGGGTTATATACCCAGACGCTGGGCAACAACCATGTCGATAGCTTTGTTGAGCGCGCAGTTGTTACTGGACCAAACAGTGTTAAACTTGCCAGTGGGCGCGAGATTACAGCCAAATACATTCTGATAGCAACCGGTGCATGGCCCGGTGCCCCTGATGTTCCCGGGGCGGAACACGGCATTACGTCAAACGAAGTTTTCCACTTACCCGAACTCCCCAAACGCGCGCTTATTGCAGGTGCTGGCTATATCGCGAATGAATTTGCTGGTATTTTCAACGAATTCGGCGTTGATGTCACCTTGGTAACACGCGGCGATAAGATGCTGCGCGGTTATGACGAGGAGATTGTGGATAAACTTGTGGGTATTTCTGTTGAAAAGGGTATTGATATCCGCTTCAACTTTCCTTTTAAGTCCGTATTGAAGCAAGATAATGGTTCGTTATTGATCGATGGCGGCAAAGCAGGAACTATTGAAACAGACCTGCTGATGTTTGCCATAGGGCGCGTGCCAAACACGCAAGGTCTAGGGCTGCAGGATGCTGGCGTAAAGCTGGATAGGGACGGTGCCGTGATTGTCGGCGATGATAATCGCTCCAACGTACCGAGTATCTATGCCGTTGGTGACGTCACCAACCGCGTTCAGCTAACCCCGATTGCCATTCGCGAAGGTCATGCCTTTGCCGACGCGGTATTTGGCGGGAGCAGCCGTACAATTGACTACAGAAATATTCCGACTGCGGTATTCAGCAATCCTCCTTTAGCTGGCGTTGGTATGACCGAGGAACAGGCTCGTGCCGAATTTGGTGAAATCAATATCTATAAATCTGATTTCCGTGCGATGAAAAATGTACTGGCTGGCCGCAACGAACGGGCTTTGTACAAAATGGTAACCGATGCAAAGACCGACCGCGTCGTTGGTCTGCACATGATTGGCCCTGATGCGCCAGAGATACTGCAGGCCGCAGCGATTGCCGTGAAAGCAGGGTTAACCAAGGCAGATTTTGACGATACCGTCGCTTTGCACCCTAGCATGGCCGAGGAATTGGTGTTGTTGAAATAGCTTATGGAAATTTAATCACCGGATCGCTCGCATGCCATTCCGGGTGACGGATCATAATGCATTCAAACAATGCGGAATGTAGAAGCTTTGCCAGCCAGTTTTGCAGGGAATCAAATGGCTGACCGTCGAACCAAGCCTTGTCCGTTGCCGCAAACTGGCGAATAAACGGGAATATTGCGATGTCAGTGAACCCCGCACTGTCGCCAGATAGAAAGGCGCTCCGGCATAATCGGGCTTCTAGTTCGGTTAAAAAAGCAACGCCTTTTTGCCGGTGCTCGATACCATCCAAAAGCTCATACCGGTGCGGGTATTTATAGCGGTCGAGCGTCGCTTTGAATGAGCCGTCATTGGTGGCGATCAAATCTGTGTCTACACGTGAAAGCCAGCCATCAGGGTCATTTTGTGTTAAGGCCCAGTGCATGACGTCAAGGCTTTCATCAATGACGTCACCATTTGGCAGGATCAACACAGGCACTGTACCTTTGGGTGATATTTCGAGCATTTCCGCCGGTTTGGCGCTCAGAATGACCTCGCGAAACTCGACGGTCAGGCCACTAATGGCAACAGCCATCCGTGCACGCATGGCATAAGGGCAACGGCGAAAACTATATAGGACGGGCAAATCAGGCATGTTTGGGGGAGGTAGCACCGATATGCTCTTCGCCGCGCTTACGGGCGAGTTTGATCTGTAATTGTCGCTGGGCAAAGCGTTCGCGGTCTTCTCCGCTGTGCTCGTCATGGCACGCGGCACAGGACACACCCTCAACAAATAACGGCGCGTTTTTGTCTTTCTGTGTAATTGGCCGTCGGCACGCATGGCATAGCTCCATTGAACCCAGCTCCAAACCATGCTTCACCGATACGCGGTCATCAAAAACAAAGCACTCGCCCTGCCATTTACTATCCTCTTCAGGCACAGTTTCCAAATATCGCAGGATACCGCCCTCAAGATGATAAACATCCTCTATCCCCTCGGCTTTCAAAAATGCCGTCGATTTTTCACAGCGTATTCCGCCGGTACAAAACATTGCGAACTTAGGCGTTTTGCCATCCGACATAAGGGCGTCACGGTGCTCGCGAAACCAATCTGGAAATTCACGAAAGGTTTTAGTTCTCGGATTAATCGCACCGTCAAATGTACCGATGGCAACTTCATAATCATTGCGCGTATCGATCAGGATGGTGTTGGGATCAGAGATTAAAGCGTTCCAATCCTTTGATTGAACATACGCGCCGGCTTGGCGGTTGGGATTAATTCCTGCAACGCCCATTGTAACAATTTCTCGTTTAACACGCACTTTTAGGCGGTAAAAAGGCATTTTTTTTGCATGAGAATATTTGACGTCAAGGTCACTACAGCCGGGCAAGGTTCGGAGATAGGAGATAACAGCATCAATATCATCCACAGATCCTCCAATAGTTCCGTTAATCCCCTCATAAGCCAATAAAATAGTCCCGCGGATACTGTTTGATTTACAGATGTTGGCAACAATGGGCTGCAAAGCGGCAGGGTTGGGAAACGCCGCAAAACGATATAATGCAGCAATGGTGATGGCAAATTTACTGTCCATTCCATCCCTATAATGTCAAACTAGATAAAAGTGCACCTCAAAAAAAATAGAGTTTAATCAGCCGATTAAAAATTGCATTGCCGCGATGGCAATGCCATAATTAATTACCAGTACAGCAACAGGGGGTTTCATGTCTGCCAATATCGCCGAACTCGAAAAACGCCGTGCCGCAGCCCGCATGGGTGGTGGGCAGAAGCGGATTGATGCGCAGCATGCCAAAGGTCGCCTGACCGCAAGGGAACGGCTTTCGATCTTGCTGGATGAGGACAGTTTCGAAGAGCTCGATATGTATGTGGAGCATAACTGCACTGACTTCGGGATGCAGGACACCAAATTCATGGGCGACAGCGTAGTCACCGGCTCGGGCACGATCAACGGCCGTCTGGTCTATGTTTATTCCCAAGATTTCACGGTATTCGGCGGGTCGCTATCCGAAGTCCATGCGCAGAAAATCTGCAAGGTAATGGATAATGCGATGAAAATCGGCGCGCCCGTCATTGGCCTGAACGACAGCGGAGGCGCGCGGATTCAGGAAGGCGTGGCATCGCTTGGCGGTTATGCAGAAGTGTTCCAGCGTAATGTGCTGGCTTCTGGCGTCATCCCGCAGATTAGCCTCATCATGGGGCCTTGCGCGGGCGGGGCGGTGTATTCACCCGCAATGACCGACTTCATATTCATGGTTAAAGATAGCAGCTATATGTTTGTAACTGGGCCTGATGTTGTTAAAACTGTAACCAACGAAGTGGTAACACAGGAAGAGCTTGGCGGCGCGGTGACGCATACCAGCAAGTCCGGGGTTGCCGATAATGCGTTTGAGAATGATATTGAAGCGCTGCTCGCGACACGGGATTTCTTTGACTATCTGCCTGAAAATAATCGATTGGGTGTACCGACACGGGAAACAACCGACCCGTGGGACCGTCAAGAAGACAGTCTGGATATGCTGATCCCAGCCAATGCGAACCAGCCTTATGACATGCACGAGGTGATCCGTAAGACAGTTGACGAAGGCGATTTCTTTGAGGTTGCCCCCACCCATGCTGGCAATATCATTATCGGTTTTGGCCGGATTGAGGGGCGCAGTGTGGGCGTGGTAGCCAATCAGCCGATGGTTCTGGCGGGGTGTCTCGATATTAATTCATCAAAGAAAGCCGCGCGGTTCGTGCGGTTCTGCGATGCGTTTGAGATACCGATACTCACCTTCGTCGACGTGCCAGGCTTCCTGCCGGGGGTGGGGCAGGAGCATAACGGCATCATCAAACACGGTGCCAAGCTGCTGTTCGCATATGCCGAGGCGACCGTGCCCAAAATCACCGTCATTACCCGCAAAGCTTACGGCGGCGCGTATGACGTTATGGCGTCAAAGCACCTGCGCGGCGACCTGAACTACGCATGGCCAACAGCGGAAATCGCAGTGATGGGTGCGAAGGGGGCTGTCGAGATTATCTTTCGGGGGCTGTCGGCTGAAGAGCAGGCGGTGAAGACGGCGGAATATGAGGAGCGCTTTGCCAACCCGTTCGTGGCGGCGAGCAAGGGATTTATTGACGAAGTGATCTATCCGCACTCAACGCGGCGGCGGATTGCGCTGGGATTGCGGAAATTGCGGAACAAGAATCTCGAAAATCCATGGAAAAAACATGATAATATCCCGCTATAAATTGGTTGCCTTAGTAATCGCTCTCACTTCGCTTCCTGTGTCGTCAGTTGCGCAGGATTTGGGTATTACGTGCTACTATACAGGACAGCAGCTGGCCTCAGATTGTAGGGCTAAGCAGACTGATGAACGTTATTGGACACGGCAACAAATTTGTTTGTCGTATATTAGCGGTGTTGTAGATGCATATGAACTAATGATAAAGTTTCATGAAGATAGTCCCAAATTCTGTATGCCACGTGCTACCACTAAAGGGGAAATCAAAGATTTAGTTACAGCTGAATTGGTAAAATACAAAAGCGCACTAGGCGTGATGGGTAGCTTTTATGTTGTCAATGCATTGAAAAATGCTTTCCCTTGTAAAAAAGAGGAAAAATGAAACTAGGCCATCTCAACCCTATCAGCGCCGCAAGCTCAATCCCCAACTTCGTCATTGCGAGGAACGTAGTGACGAAGCAATCCAGGGTGGCGCGCGCAACACTGGATTGCCGCGCTTCGCTCGCAATGACGGCGAGAGGTATGTTCTTGTGAAGCAGCCTTGCGTTTATATCATGGCGAGCAGGCGTAACGGGACGGTCTATGCCGGCGTGACTTCGGATTTACCGAAGCGTGTTTATCAACACCGTAACGGTTTGATCGCAGGTTTTACCAAGAGGAATGCTTGCAAGTTGCTGGTTTGGTACGAACAACACGCAACGATGGAAACCGCTATATTACGCGAGAAGCAGATAAAGGGCGGTTCGCGGCCTAAGAAACTGGCTCAGATTGAGGCCAGTAATCCGCAGTGGAAGGATTTATACGATGATATTGCACATGGATAACACTGTCATTGCGAGCGAAGCGTGGCAATCCAGTGTTGCGAGTGCCGCCCTGGATTGCCGCGTCGCTTCGCTCCTCGCAATGACGGAAGTGGGGTAAAGCAATGAAACTAGGCCGTCTCAACCATATCGGCGTCGCTACGCCCTCCATTGCGGACAGCATCGTCTTTTACCGCGACGTTATGGGCGCGGTGAAAATCCATGAGCCGTTTGATTTGCCCGAACAGGGGGTAAAGGTTTGTTTTGTTGATACTCCAGGTTCGGACGATGCGATGAACGGCACGCAAATTGAGCTGGTCGAGCCTCTCCCCGATAACACCTCCATCGCATCCTTCCTTGAGAAGAACCCGAACGGCGGCCAGCATCATGTCTGTTATGAAGTGCCCGATATCCACGCCGCCAAGGCGGAGTTTGAAGCACTCGGCAAGCGCGTGCTGGGTGAGCCGCGTATTGGTGCGCACGGGACGTTGATTTTCTTTGTGCATCCAAGGGATATGGGCGGGGTTTTGACCGAGATTATGGAGATACCGAAGGGCGGACATTGAATACAAAATCCTCTCCTTAGGCGCAGTTGGTGAGGGGCTGTGAGCTATCGATAGGGTGGAACCCCTCACCCAGCTACGACAAAGCAACAAGTTGCCAAGTCTGCGCAACCCTCTCCCAAAGGAGAGGGAAGTTAGAACGGAGAAAATATGACCTACGAAACCATCATTCTGGACATCACCAACCAGATAGCAACCATCACGCTGAATAAGCCTGAACGCCTGAACGCCTGTTCGCTCAATATGGCGGACGAGATTTCGGATGCGCTCGACCGGTTAGAGGATGCCCGTGTGCTGGTGATTACCGGCGCGGGGCGCGCTTTCTGTTCGGGGGCCGATTTAGCGGCGCGCGGTAATCGTCCGGTGACGGGCGGGCAGGGCAGCTATATTGCGCTGACGCAGAAATATAATCCGATGATCCTGAAACTGATGCGGCTCGATATGCCGGTGATCACCGCGATCAACGGCCCTGCTGCAGGTGTTGGGTGTTCCATTGCCTTGGTAGGTGATTTTGTGCTGGCCGGAAAGAGCGGCTATTTCTTGCAAGCATTTGTCAACATCGGGCTTGTTCCTGACGGCGGATCAACATGGCTGTTACCGCGCTTGATCGGCAAAGCGCGCGCCACGCAGATGATGATGCTGGGCGAAAAAATCTCGGGCGAACAGGCCGCGGATTGGGGCATGATTTACGCCTGCGTCGCTGACGATGCGCTGGCGGAGGAAACGCAGGCGCTAGCCCTGCGTCTTGCGGGTGGCCCGACGCTTGCTTATGCGACGATGCGTAAGAATATTCTAACCTCTCTGGAGCACGGCCTTGCCGATACGTTGCAGGCGGAGGCAGAGGGACAGCGGATTGCAAGCGGTACAGCGGACGCAAAAGAGGGCGGTAAGGCGTTTTTGCAGAAGCGTAAGGCGGAGTTTAAGGGCAAATAATTCTCTGCTATCCTTGCGTGAACTTTGCGTCTCTGCGCGAAACAAAAATGGTTGAGGTTTCGCGAAGAGGCGCAGAGAGAGCAGAGGCCGCAGAGAATTTTGATCTGGATTGTATAATGAAGAATATTGACGACTGGAAAAAGGCCGCTGACAAAGAGGTCAAAGGGCGCGACCTGACTTGGCACACACCCGAGGGTATCGTCGTCAAACCGCTCTATACTAATGAAGACGCTGGCGACCCTGGGTTGCCTGGCTTCGCGCCGTTCACACGCGGGGTTCGTGCTTCAATGTATGCTGGCCGTCCTTGGACTATACGGCAATATGCGGGCTTTTCGACCGCTGAAGAATCCAACGCCTTTTACCGCCGCAATCTGGCCGCCGGACAAAAGGGCTTAAGTGTCGCTTTCGATCTCGCCACCCACCGAGGTTATGACTCCAACCACCCCCGCGTCGTCGGCGATGTTGGCAAGGCCGGTGTAGCGATCGATTCTGTTGAGGATATGAAAATCCTGTTCGACGGCATCCCGCTTGACCAGATGTCAGTGTCGATGACCATGAACGGCGCAGTGATCCCGATCCTCGCGTTCTTCATCGTCGCAGGTGAAGAACAGGGCGTATCGCAAGCGCAGCTCGATGGCACGATCCAGAACGACATCCTCAAGGAGTTTATGGTCCGCAACACTTATATCTACCCACCCGAACCATCGATGCGGATCGTTTCAGATATCATCGCATATACATCTGCCAACATGCCAAAGTTCAATAGTATCTCTATTAGCGGATATCACATGCATGAGGCCGGGGCGACGGCGGTGCAGGAGCTTGCTTTCACCATCGCCGACGGCAAGGAATATGTGCAACGCGCGATGGAAAGCGGGCTGGATATCGATGCCTTCGCGGGGCGGCTGAGCTTCTTCTTCGGCATCGGCATGAATTTCTTCATGGAGATTTCCAAGCTCCGCGCAGCACGCACTTTGTGGCACCAGGTGATGGATGGTCTTGGCGCCAAAGATGAGCGGTCGAAGATGCTGCGCACGCATTGCCAGACTTCGGGCGTATCGTTACAAGAGCAAGACCCCTATAACAACGTCATCCGTACCACGATCGAAGCGATGGCGGCGACTTTAGGCGGAACGCAATCGCTGCACACCAATGCGCTTGATGAGGCAATTGCATTGCCGACCGAATTTTCCGCCCGGATTGCGCGCAACACGCAGATTATATTGACCGAAGAAACCGGCATCACGAAGGTCGTCGATCCTTTGGGTGGCAGTTACTATATCGAAGCCTTGACAGCCGAATTGGTCGATCAGGCGTGGAAAATCATCTGCGAGGTCGATGAACTGGGCGGCATGACCAAGGCAGTTGCATCCGGCATGCCAAAACGCCTGATCGAAGAAGCCGCCGCTGCGCGTCAAGCGCGGGTAGACAAGGGTGAGGATGTCATCGTTGGTGTCAATAAATACCGGCTTGGGACCGAAGAGCATCTCGATACGCTCGACATTGACAATGACGCTGTCCGACAGGGGCAGATTGCGCGATTGGCGAAGATGCGCAGGACACGGGATGAAGCGGCCTGTCAGGCGACTTTGGCTGCGATAACTGAAGGGGCCAAGAGCAACGTAAATCTGCTCGCCCTTGCCGTAGATGCCGCCCGCGCCCGCGCCAGTCTCGGTGAAATCTCCGACGCTATGGAAACCGTATTTGGCCGTTACTCCACTACACCTACGCCGGTCTCCGGCATTTATGGTAGCGCGCATGAATTCGATAAACGCTGGGCGCAAGTGGTGGAAGGTGTGCAAGCCGTCGAACGCCGGTTGGGCCGCAAACCTAAGTTGATGGTCGCCAAAATGGGGCAGGACGGACACGACCGCGGGGCCAATGTCATATCCAGCGCGTTCGGCGATATGGGCTTTGAAATCGTTTCAGGGCCGTTATTTCAAACACCAGAAGAAACCGTCGTTCTTGCGCTCGAAAACTCAGTTGATGTCGTCGGCGCGTCAAGCTTGGCGGCTGGACACAAAACGCTAATCCCCGAACTGGTCAAAGGCCTGCGCGAAGCAGGACGCAGTGACATCAAAGTAATAGCAGGAGGAGTCATCCCTCCGCAGGATTATGATTTCTTGCGTGATGCGGGCGTGCAGGGTATTTACGGTCCGGGCAGTAACATCGTCGAGTGTGCAGCGGATGTGCTGCGGTTGCTTGGGCACAATATGCCGCCGATTGGGGAAGAATGATGCTGATCTTTGCACTTGCACTCGCCGCAGCCCAAGTTGTCGAAAGTTGCGAGAACCCGATTACCCAAACAGACATGAATATCTGCGCCGCTCAGGATTTGGCAAAGGCGGATGCCGAGCTTAACCTTCAATGGGCAGAAACTGCGAAGCTTCTTAAAGCTACCGATCGCGATAGCGGCGAAAAGCCGGGTGAGTTTGAAACCGCTCTGGAGGCGCAGCGGGCGTGGCTCAAATATCGCCGGGCGCATTGCACCGGCGTTGCATTTTATGCACGTGGGGGCTCTATGGAATCGATGCTGTACGGCCATTGCGCTTCGAAGCTAACGCGTGAACGCAGCAAGCAGCTCGCCGAGCTGACTCAGACGAACTGAAGTATTTCCAGTGGGAGATGAATGAAATGGAAGTACGCACCGACTGGACCCGCGAAGAAATCGCCGTCCTATTCAGCCTGCCATTCGACGAATTGGTTTATCAGGCCGCAACGGTCCACCGTGCGCATCATGCGGTGGGGCAGATCCAGCTTTGCACCCTGCTCAGCATCAAGACAGGCGGTTGCCCCGAAGACTGCGGCTATTGCTCGCAATCGGTGAAGGCCGACAGCGGCGTTGAGGCGACCAAGTTGATGGATGTGCAGGCGGTGCTGCAAAAGGCGGCACAGGCGGCGGACAATGGCTCTCACCGTTTCTGCATGGGCGCGGCGTGGCGCAACCCTAAGGACCGCGACATGCCCGCGATTGTCGAAATCGTGAAAGGCGTGGCGGGTATGGGTATGGAAACCTGCATGACCTTGGGCATGCTGACGCCGAGCCAAGCCGAGATGCTGGCCGAGGCGGGGCTTGATTATTACAACCACAATATCGACACTTCGCCCGAACGTTATAACGAGATCATCACCACGCGGACGATGGAAGACCGACTTGTAACGCTGGATCACGTTCGCAAGGCAGGGATCAACGTCTGCAGTGGCGGGATTGTCGGCATGGGCGAAACGCGCGCCGACCGGGTGAGCTTCATCCATACGCTGGCGACCTTGCCGGCCCACCCCGAAAGCGTGCCGGTCAACGCGCTGGTGCCAGTGAAGGGAACGGTTTTGGGCGATATGCTCGCCGATACGCCGCTCGCAAAAATCGACGATATCGAATTCGTCCGCACGATTGCCGTGGCGCGGATCACCATGCCGATGAGCATGGTCCGGCTGAGCGCGGGGCGTGAGAGCATGAGCGAAGCGACGCAGGCTCTGTGCTTCATGGCAGGTGCGAACAGTATTTTTACTGGCGACAAGCTGCTAACCGCCGCTAATGCAGGCGACGACAAGGACGCAGCGATGCTGGCGAAGCTAGGTTTGGTGCCGATGGTGGTGGACGAGCCGCTTCGGGCGTGCAAGGCGTTGGAGGCGGCGCAGTGAAGCGGGGAGGTAAGTGATGGAAATGAATTGGTTTAGCGATTCACCGCTAGTTATTGGTCTTGTGAGCGCAATATTGGGCGGCATGGTTACACTCTTACCTTGGATTCATGAGAAGCGGAAAAATAAGAAAATTGCCGACGATGGATATGGTCTTACTTTTCTGTTTTCTCACATTCCGGAGACACGAATGTCATTCAACAAAAAGCATCCTAACTTGGTTGATCTCAAACTCTTTGGAGGAACATTTAATGAATGCGAGGCTTGGATCTCTTTGGGTAGGGGGGGGGGAAAACTGAAGTTCTTGGGAAGGGCGCACATCATGGTACCTTTAGCGGTGTCGCATACGCGCTGGTTCCAAATGCCACCTATTATTTTCGTACGGAGTCCAAGCACGAAGGAAGGCTGGTCTCTGGACCACTTTCATATTTCAAGATTGGTAACATTAACACTGCCGAGACGCGCGATGAGTTCCGGAAAAATACACATTTTACTGATGAAATTTAGCTTTTAAATTAGGCCAAAACCATGTTCAAAAAAATCCTAATCGCAAACCGTGGCGAGATTGCTTGCCGGATCATCAAAACCGCGCGTCGGATGGGGATCGCGACTGTTGCGGTCTATTCGGATGCCGATGCGCGTGCGCCGTTTGTGGCGATGGCTGACGAGGCGGTGCATATCGGGCCTTCGCCTGCTGCGCAGTCTTATCTGCTCGCCGAAAAGATCATCGCGGCGTGCAAGCAAACCGGCGTGGAGGCGGTGCATCCGGGGGATGGGTTTCTGTCGGAGCGCACCTCCTTTGCCGAAGCTCTCGCCAAGGAAAACATCGCCTTTATCGGGCCGCCGGTGAACGCGATTGCCGCGATGGGGGACAAGATTGAGTCCAAGAAGCTGGCAATGAAAGCTGGCGTCAATGTCGTCCCCGGCTTTGTCGGCGAGATTGACGATACCGAACATGCGGTGCGGATTTCGGCTGAGATCGGCTATCCGGTGATGATGAAGGCCAGCGCCGGCGGCGGTGGCAAGGGGATGCGACTTGCTTATAATGAGGCGGACGTGCGCGAAGGATTTGAAGCGACCAAGCGTGAGGGACTGGCTTCGTTTGGCGACGACCGTGTGTTTATCGAGAAATTCATCCTCAACCCGCGCCATATCGAAATCCAGATATTGGGCGATCAGCACGGCAATATCCTGTATTTGAACGAACGCGAATGTTCGATCCAGCGGCGGCATCAGAAAGTCGTCGAGGAAGCACCGTCGCCGTTCGTGACGCCCAAAATGCGCAAGGCAATGGGCGAGCAATGCGTCGCTCTGTCGCGGGCGGTGGGTTATTATTCTGCCGGAACGGTTGAGCTTATCGTATCGGGCGCGGACCCGAGTGGCGAAAGCTTCTACTTCCTCGAAATGAACACGCGGTTGCAGGTCGAGCATCCGGTGACCGAGTGCATCACCGGCATTGACCTGGTCGAACAGATGATCCGCGTTGCCGCTGGCGAAAAGCTAGCGGTGACTCAGGACGATATCAAAATCGACGGTTGGGCCATCGAAAACCGCGTCTATGCGGAAGATCCTTATCGCGGGTTTTTGCCGAGTACAGGACGGTTGACCAGATACCGCACTCCGAGCGGCCATATCCCGTTCGTGTCGAGCGAAGTCGAGACACCTCGAAGTAGTGCGCAATCTATGGGTATCTCGACTACGCTCGATACGAACGGAAAAGATTTAGGATTAAGAGGCTTCAACGGTATCCGCGTTGATGACGGCGTGGTGGAAGGCGGCGAAGTCAGCATGTTCTACGACCCGATGATCGCCAAACTGATTACCTGGGGATCAACCCGCGACGCGGCCGCTGACCTGCAAATCGCAGCACTCGACCGGTTCGAGATCGAAGGCCTGAGCCATAACATCGATTTCGTCAGCGCCATCATGCAACATCCACGTTTCCGTTCCGGCGACATCACAACGGGCTTCATCGCCGAGGAATATCCCGACGGTTTCCACGGTGCCCCTGCGTCCACTGAATTGCTCCGCTCGCTCGCTGCAATCACAGCCTTTGTCGCAACCGCAGAAGCCGACCGCGCGCGGCGCGTTGACGGGCAATTAGGCGACCGGCTTAATCCGCCATCGGCCTGGCAAATCAAGATTGGCGAGATCATCCATGACGTAACCATTGACGGCGATGATGTCAGTACTGACGGTATGCCGCTGCATTTATCGATGGAATATCAACCCGGTGATCGATTGATAACGGCCGAGGTTAACGGGCAAGAACTCGCCGTCAAAATCATCAGGACGCGAATGGGCTTCAAGCTGACTACCCGCGGTGCAATCCACCAAGCGCGCGTCCTGCCAGCTTATGTCGCACCACTCGCCGCTCACATGATCGAAAAAATTCCACCCGATATGTCGCGTTTCCTGCTCTGCCCGATGCCGGGTCTGGTGACTGCCATCCATGTCGAAGCAGGAGACAAGGTTGAAGCAGGGCAGCCTCTTGCCATTGTCGAAGCCATGAAGATGGAGAACATCTTGCGCGCCGAAAAATCTGGAGTGGTGAAGATAGTGAGTGCAACAGCGGGAGAAAGTATGGCTGTGGATGCAGTTATTTTGGAGATGGAGTGAACTATGACATTACCCGTAACCGCTTTTGTCGCCACAATCTGTGCAATCATGCTGCTTATCACGGCAATCGATACCGTTCGGCAGCGTGTTCGTCTCAGCGCGGCTTTTGGAGACCAGGATGACCAAAAACTGATCAGCGCCAGCCGGAGCCACGGCAACCTTGCCGAACATGCTCCGATTGTGATCTTGCTGCTTGCCTTCCTCGAATTGAACCGCGCCTATCATTTGGGCTTGATGGCCATTGGCGCGCTTTTCCTCGCGGGCCGCGTGGCGCATATCATCGGGATTTATATGCCAATGAGCACAAATCCGCCCTTGCCGCGTACTTTCGGGGTGATTGTCACTTGGCTGACGCTTGCGGTATTGAGTGGATGGACATTGTGGATGTTGGCGACGGGGAACTAGTCCGCGTTAAGTATAGCCACGGCCCTAATCCATCCCGCACTTGCCTTTTCGATTTTAACCGGAAAACAACTCAGCGTCCACCCGAACGGCGGCAACGCTGCTAAATTGGTCAGTTTCTCGATCTGGTAATATGGCATAATCCGCCCTGCTTTATGCCCTTCCCAAATGATGCTCGGGTCGCGGGTTTCGGCCCAACGCTTTGCGGTATGGCTGAACGGCGCATCCCAGCTCCACGCATCAGTGCCGACGACTTGCACCCCGCGCTCTGTTAAGTACAACGTCGCCTCCGCGCCCATGCCACATCCTTGATCGGTGAAATTGTCAGTGCCGTAAACAGCACCTGATTGCACCAGCACGATGTCAAGCGGTTGCAGCGCGCAACCGATCCGCGCCAACTCTGCCTCGACTTCCGCCGCACTCACAACATGACCCGCAGGCATCGCGGAAAAATCCAGCTTCACCCCGGGCCGGAAGAATAAATCCAAAGGTGCTTCATCAATCGACGGGGCAGGGGTCGCGCCACTGTTGGTGGTCGAATGGAAATGCCACGGTGCATCCATATGCGTGCCATTATGTGTGCTGAGCGTCAGGCTTTCCACTGCCCAGCCTTCACCATCGGGCAGGTCTTCGCGCGTTAGCCCCGGGAAGAACATTGCAATCTGTTCCCACGTATTCTCGTGCGTCATATAGGTAATCTGGGGGCGCATGACCGGCGGGTCAGACATGACGTCGTTGGTGATCGGGATCGACAGGTCGATAAACTGGGGCACATTCTTCTCCTTTATACTTACGCTAAGCAAGGCGGAGATAAATGCAAGAAGCGCCTTGAACCCTGCGTCATTAACGATATGACAGAGTTAAGAGATTGAGGAGAAAGCATATGGCCACCGCTGCCAGTTCAGATATACCACTGGATCCCAAACGGGATCGTCTCGTTATTGTTGCATCGTCGCTGGGTACCGTGTTTGAATGGTATGATTTCTTTGTGTACGGCATATTGGCGTCACTTATCGGGAAGCTATTTTTCCCTGCTGATAACCCCACTGCCGCAACTTTGGCCTCGCTTGCGATATTTGGTGCGGGCTTTGGTGTGCGGCCTATTGGCGCAATATTATTTGGGTATTTCGGCGATAGAATTGGCCGCAAATATACGTTTTTGGTTACGATCACACTCATGGGGCTGGCGACCGCAGCTATTGGGTTGCTGCCTACATTTGCCACCGCCGGTGTGTGGGCAGCAGGCTTGTTGCTTACCCTGCGTTGCCTGCAAGGCTTGGCACTTGGTGGCGAATATGGCGGGGCGGCCATTTACGTTGCCGAGCACGCTCCTCCAGGCAAACGCGGGCAATATACCAGTTGGATTCAAGCATCAGTAGCAGGCGGATTTTTGCTTGCAGTAGTTGTCGTGCTGGTCACCCGGCGGTCGATGAGCCCAGAAGATTTTGACGCATGGGGTTGGCGCGTGCCATTTTTGATGTCTATCCTGTTACTTGCTATCTCGCTCTATATGCGACTAAAATTATCTGAAAGTCCAGTGTTTAGGGCAATGAAGGAGGCGGGTACAACGTCTAAAAATCCGTTTGTCGAAAGCTTCCAATATCCCGGTAATGTGAAGCGGCTGTTCGTTGCCTTATTCGGTGTAGCGGCGGGATTGACCGTTATCTATTACACGTCGCAGTTTGGAACGCTCTATTTTCTGACAGGTACCGCTCGCGTTCCCGAAACTGACGCATTACTGTACATGGCGGCAGGGGCGACGATCGCGGCGCCATTTTATGTGCTGTTTGGCTGGTTATCCGACAAAGTAGGTCGCAAGAAGATATTGCTACTCGGCTATGTGATTGCGATACTTTCGATCTTCCCGTTATTCGGTATGATGGCCGATGCAGCTAATCCGGCGCTTGAAAAAGCGACAGCGACATCTCCTGTAACGCTGACGATGCCCGAATGCGATTTCAACGTGTTCAAACGCACACACGACACGGATTGCAGCAAGGCACTGAATTTCCTTACCAAGCGCGGGATAAGTTACAGCAAGCGATCGGGCACGGCTGTGTCATTAAAGGTCGGCGATGCTGAGTTGAAAGGCTATAATGAAAAAGCCTATATAGCGGCGTTAGAGGCGGCGGGTTATCCTGACAAATCCGATCCAGCACAGCGGAAGCCCTGGAAAATCATCCTTGCGGTGGCATTGATGGTTGGGTTGTCGGCGATGACATATGGTCAGGTGGCAGCAATTCTTGTCGAGATGTTTCCGGCCAAAATCCGCTACACATCTATGTCGATACCTTATCATATCGGGGCGGGCTATTTTGGCGGATTTCTGCCCTATATCTC
>JAYUPC010000039.1:0-17379 GCA_043760355.1 Sphingomonadales bacterium | reverse complement strand
GCGGAATTGTCATAGCCGATGACGGGTGCGAGCGCGGTGACAAGCATCAATGAACGGTCAAGAAGTTCGGATATGCGCTTGCGGTTAGGCTCAAGGCCTTCGACGCAGTTTTTGGCGAAGCTCTCCATGCCGATGCTGAGCAACTCGATCGAACGCAATACATTGGCCCCGATCAACGGTTTGAAGACGTTAAGTTCGAGATGCCCCTGCATCCCGCCGACGGTCACTGCCTGATGGTTGCCGATCACCTGCGCCGCGACCATCGTCAGCATCTCACACTGCGTCGGGTTGACTTTGCCGGGCATGATCGAGCTGCCGGGTTCGTTTTCGGGCAGGATCAACTCGCCAAGACCAGAACGCGGGCCCGAGCCAAGCAGGCGGATGTCGTTGGCGATCTTATTGAGGGCTACGGCGAGGGTATTAAGGCGGCCAGAGAGTTCGACTAAGGGATCATTTGAAGCAAGTGCAGCGTATTTATTCGGCGCACTTTTGAACATCTCTTGTACGGTGATTTGTCGAATTTCCGAAACAAAATCCTCAGCGAAGTTTGGTGGGGTATTCAATCCAGTACCGACGGCCGTTCCACCTTGAGCAAGTTCGAAAATTGAAAAAGGGAAGATAGGCACTGTAAGTGCCCGCAACTGCTGACAATAGCCTGAAAATTCTTGCCCAAGCGTCAGAGGTGTAGCGTCTTGAAGATGCGTCCTGCCGATCTTGACGATCGTTGTCCACTCCTGAGACTTCTGATCCAAAGCTTCTTCTAGTTTCCAAATTGCTGGTTCGAGATCACGTTCGCAAGCCAATGCTGCGGCAATGTGCAGCGCCGTCGGAAAGCTGTCGTTGGACGACTGACACATATTAACATGATCGTTTGGATGCACCGGTGTTTTGCCACCGCGCCCGCCAGTCAGCATCTCGTTGGCGATGCTAGCAATCACCTCGTTGACGTTCATGTTCGACTGAGTGCCGCTGCCGGTTTGCCAGATGGTCAACGGAAACTGGTCGTCATGCTTGCCAGCGAAGACCTCTGCAGACGCAGCCTCAATTGCGTCAGCCAGCTTCTCGTCTAGACCATGCTTACGGTTTACACGTGACGCGGCCTGCTTCACCAGTGCTAGTGCGTGGATGACCCCAAGAGGCATCCTCTCATGCGCGGGAAAGGGGAAATTCTCTATACTTCTCTGCGTCTGTGCACCCCAATGGGCAGTTTTGGGAACATCGATGGGGCCAAAGCTGTCGGTTTCGGTTCGGACGCCGCCGTTCACTTTTTCCGCCCGAAGTCCACCGACACAACGTTCGATCCATCCTCGACTGCAATCGAAGGCTCATCATTACCGGCCACCTCATGCGGTTCAGGTCCTACCTCACCTGCATCCACATGGAATTGAAGGGCGAAATCCACGCAAGGGTCAACAAACGCGGTGATAGCCGAATAGGGAACGAACAAATGTGAGGGGATTTGGCTAAAGGATAGGCCAACTTCAAAATGTTTGGCTTCTACTTTTAAGTCCCAATATTTATGTTGAAGCACAATCGTCATCTCGTCAGGAAAGCGTTCGTGCAGATGCGTTGGGATAGCTACGCCGGGGGCTTTTGTTTTGAATGTGATGTAAAAATGATGGTCGCCAGGCAGTCCGTGTGCCGCGACATCGCCCAAAACCCGGCCCACAACTGCACGTAAAGCCTCTTGCACGACATCGTCATAGGGAATCAGGCTATCGGGATGTTCTTCGCTCATGTGCGTTTGGTGGACGGACTTGGCGGCTAAATCAAGGGCTTTTCGATCACTCCCCACTCTTGCCAAACGCGCAAACGTGGCTATAGCGGCGGCCATGCGAACCGGAACCATCAGCCGCAAGACCAATGAAACGTCGATTGATGTCACCGTCAATCTTGATGGCAGCGGTTTGTATGAGGTGTCGACTGGCATTGGTTTTCTCGACCACATGCTTGAACAACTCTCGAAACATTCGCTCATCGACTTGCACGTTAAGGCGGTCGGCGATCTGCATATTGACCAGCATCACACTACTGAAGACACCGGCATTGCAATTGGTGAAGCGGTGCTCGCAGCACTTGGCGATAAACGCGGGATCACGCGCTATGGCACCGCTTATGCACCGATGGACGAAACGTTGACGCGGGTGGCGCTCGACATTTCCGGGCGTCCCTATTTTGTGTGGAAGGCGGCCTTTACTATGCCGCGCTTGGGCGAATGGGATACCGAGCTGATTGAGCATTGGTTCATGAGCTTTGCGACGGCAGCAGGCATTACGCTGCACGTCGAAAATCTCTATGGTTCGAACAATCACCACATCGTTGAAAGCTGTTATAAAGCCTTGGCACGCGCACTTCGCCAAGCTGTTGAGATTGACCCGCGCAAGGGCGACACTATTCCCTCGACCAAGGGGACACTCTGACGTGTCTGGTACAATTGCGCTTATTGATTACGGCGCAGGCAACCTCCAATCGGTGCGTAATGCGCTGAAAGCGGCGGGAGCTGAGGCGATTGTTACTGCTAATCCTGATATAGTTGCCAAGGCCGACCGGATCGTATTGCCGGGTGTTGGCGCGTTTGCCGCGTGCATGGGCGCATTATCGGCCATTGACGACATGATTGCAGCACTTGACCGGCGTGTTCGCGGTGAAGGCGCTCCCTTTCTGGGCATTTGTGTGGGTATGCAATTACTGGCCGATGCCGGAGTGGAGCATGGAACGACGCAAGGGCTCGGCTGGATAGCAGGGACGGTACGGGCGATTGAATCTGGCAACCTGTCGATCAAGGTGCCGCATATGGGCTGGAACGATGTGACGCCTACGGCACAACATCGGCTTATTGAAACAGGTGAAGCCTATTTTCTGCATGGGTATCATTATGATGTAGTTGATAGTGCAGATGTTGTAGCCGCTTCATGTCATGGCGCTTCGCTTGTTGCAGCGGTTGCACGTGAAAATATTATTGGCGTGCAATTCCACCCTGAAAAAAGCCAAGCTTATGGTATCGATTTCTTGAAACGGTTTTTATCATGGGCCCCTTAATCTTTGCGCTCAACACTCTCCGCGTCTTCGCGTCTTCGCGTGAACCAATTTTTTTCTCACGCGAAGCCGATAAGCCGCGAAGGGGATTTGTTTTATGCCGATGATCGTATTCCCCGCCATAGATTTGAAGGCAGGTCAGGTCGTTCGCCTTGCCGAGGGTGATATGGACCGGGCAACGGTTTATGCCGATGATCCGGCAGCACAGGCTTTGCTGTTTTCCACGCAAGGTGCCGATTTCCTGCACGTGGTCGACCTTGATGGCGCGTTTGCCGGGAAGCCTGAGAATGCCGAGGCTGTGGAAGAAATTGTGGAAAACTTTCCCGGTCATATCCAACTGGGTGGCGGCATAAGAACCCGCCAGACGGTCGAACGTTGGTTTGATCTGGGCGTGTCGCGGCTGGTGATTGGTACGGCGGCGCTCAAAGACCCGCAGTTCGTGAAAGACATGGCGCGCGAATTTGAAAATGGAATTGTGGTGGCGGTTGATGCGCGTGACGGGATGGTTGCAACCGATGGCTGGGCGGAAAAATCCGATATGCCGGTGATCGATCTTGCGCGCCGTTTTGAGGATGCAGGGGTTGCGTCCATCCTCTTCACAGATGTCGGACGTGACGGAATGTTGACCGGGTGCAATATCGAAGCAACAGTTGATTTGGCCCGGCGGGTGAATATTCCCGTGATCGCCAGTGGCGGAGTGAAGGGAATTGACGATATCCATATGCTCAGCCTCCACGCAAAGGACGGGATTGAGGGCGTGATTACCGGGCGCGCGATTTATGATGGGCGGCTCGATTTGGCGACGGCGATTGCGATGGCGGGGCGGGAATGAGGCAAATCCATTCACAGTTCGCACTGAGCCTGTCGAGGTGCATGTTACAAGCGCCAAGGTCCTTCGACATGCTCAGGACCAACGGCATTTTGCTATGACCGTCCGTATCCGCGTCATTCCCTGCCTCGATGTATCGAATGGCCGCGTCGTAAAGGGTGTGAACTTTATCGATTTGCGTGATGCTGGCGATCCGGTCGAGCAGGCGCAGGCGTATGACGCGGCGGGGGCGGATGAGCTTTGCTTTTTGGATATCGGCGCGAGCCATGAGGGCCGCGATACGATCATCGATGTCGTTCGGCGTACGGCCGAGGTTTGCTTCATGCCGCTGACCGTCGGCGGCGGTGTTCGCAGTGCCGGGGATGCACGGGCGTTATTGCTTGCCGGGGCGGATAAGGTCGCGGTGAACAGTGCGGCTGTGACGCGGCCCGAAGTGGTTGCCGATATCGCCGACCGTTTCGGCAGCCAATGTGTGGTTGCCTCGGTCGATGCGAAACGCTGGTCAGATGGCCGCGATGGATGGGAGATTTTTACCCATGGCGGACGCAAGCCGACGGGGATTGATGCGATGGAACACGCGGTAAGGCTGGCGGAATTGGGTGCTGGCGAATTGCTGGTGACCAGCATGGACCGCGATGGTACGCGCGACGGTTATGACCTTGCGCTTACCCGCGCGATTGCCGATGCGGTGAAAATTCCGGTGGTCGCTAGTGGCGGTGTCGGTAATCTGGACCATCTAGTCGAAGGCGTGACCAAGGGCCATGCCAGCGCCGTTCTGGCCGCATCGATCTTCCATTTCGGAGAGTATAGTATCGCCGAGGCGCATGCAGCGCTGAGGGCTGCAGGGTTGCCTGCGCGGATTTGATCACCAGCGGATCAGTCTCGGCACGACCAATCGACCGATGACTGCACAGATCCCGACGGCCAGAGTGTACCAAAGGCCGATATAGATGACGCTGTTGAACGGGCAGTGAAAACCATAGGCAAAGGCCCCCAATCCGCCCGAGGCGAGGCCAGTCAGCCATCCAGCACGTTTGGGCGAGGTTGGCGCGCCGCGCCGCAAATGCAGCACCATCGGGACCGCTGTTGCCAAACCGCCCATCACGCTCATTCGCAGGCACTGCATACCCGTTAGGTTGGCGGACATTGCGTCAGCTGGGCCGACCGACATTGCGACAATTAGCGCCGCTAATGGAAACAACGCGGCTGCTGCAAGCGCAATCTGCCAGCCTGACGCTTGCCGACCGACCGACGGGCTGGCCATGCCAAGCACGGCATAGCCATTGGCCAGGCCGAGCAACAACAACGTGCCGCCGCGCAGAAGGAACATGCTATCCGGCTTGCCTGCCATCATATCCTCTCTCGGGCCGAGCCACAGGACGATGAGCAATAATATCGCACCGGTTATGATTAGCGATGCAGCCATTGACTGCTTGGGTCGTAGCGCCCGGACGGGTTCAAGATCGTCGACAAGCTGCTGGATATTAAACTGGGTCATTCTTATTCACTCTCAATAAGCGTAGTCAAACGTCTGAGACCACGATGAATATTTACTTTTACCAACGGTATTGATTGACCGCATTTGACGCAGGCTTCGGCAATGCTCAGGCCGTCAATCTTTACCAAACGAATGGCTTCCGCTTGACCGGCAGGTAGCTGATCGAGCAACCGTGCGATGCTGATCTTTGCGCCGACGACATCTTCATGGCTGTCTTCGCTATGTTGATCCTGCAATTCATCGGCTGCATGGCGGTAAGTTTGGCGCAAACGGTCCACCCAACGGTAACGGGCGATGGCGGCCAGCCATGGCAGGAACGGACGGGTGGGGTCGTAGCTGGCACGTTTGCGGTGGAGCGAGATGAGTGTATCCTGCACAAGATCATCGACGGCATCGGCAGCAATTTTCTGCGCAAAGAACTTTGCAAGCCATCTGCCAGTTTGCTCCAGCAATACGGCATAGGCTTGCTTGTCGCCGGTTTGCGAACGGCGCATCAGGTCACGCAAGATATCCTCGTGCGCAATCATTTGCCGTGCGTCGTAAGCCAACAATCAAGCGACAATTTACCGCCGCCGCGCACAATCAGGACCAGCGCCAGTGCGACCCAAATGATATGCACCTGCCACCACGCCTCAGGGTAGACAAAAATCTGGATCACGAACGTCATTACCAACAGGCTGAGTGCGGAAAAGCGTGTTACCAACCCTAGGACCAGCAGGATGGGAAACAGGTGCTCCGCCCCGAGCGCCATCCACGCTGCGAGTTCTGGGGGCAGCGGCACGCCCGCATATTCCTCTTGAAACAATGTCCTGGTATTATCGTTGAGCATTATCCAAGTGTTCTCAATAACCTTATTGCGGCCCGACCGCCAGAATATCCCTGCGAGCGATGTGCGCACGAACAATAGCATGATCGCTTCAGCAACGGACGTCGAAGACAGTTCAACTGCGCGGCGATAATATCTGGATATGGCGCACATATAGGGTCATCCTCCCATGACCAACGCTCCGGCGCCGATCAACATCATGACCGGCCCCAATGGATCGGTATCACTTGATTGTTCGATTGCCGTCGCCAGAAGGTTACCCATCGTCGCATTTTTTTCGACTGCTATTTGAAAAACCGCAGCTTGGGTTGCGCTTAGCGGAACGAGGCGCACTTCTGCTTCGGGCCGGATGCTTAATATTGCCGCAGGGCATGTGCCCTCTAGCTCGTTCAGTTCCGCAGCTAAGGGTGCCGATATCTGCAAGAAACGGGCAGATGGATGTGGCGCGACTTGAAGCGCGAGCAAAGCGACCTCGCCCAATGCACCTAAATCGGCAAGCGTCAATGGCACTGCTTCGGCTGCATGATAGCTTTCGAGCCATGCCCATTCAATCTGGGCGAGTTCGATGGTGACAGGATCGGATAGCATTCCGGGAAAAGTGCGGCCAATGCTGTTGATGTCGCTGGCTCTGGCGATATTGGTTTCAACAAAATCACGGGCTAGCGCATTAAACGCGGCATCGCCCAAATGCTGACGGGTGAGCGGGAATGTCTCTTCAAGCGCCACAATGCGGGCATGGCTAATAGTATTGGCATGCGCTTTTAAGCCCAACAGCACGCGGTTTGGCGGCCCGGCGAACAGGCAGGGATCAAGCCTGTCCGGTCCTTTATTGATGGTCTCAATAAAATTGGCTTGGGTTTCATCAAGTGAGGGCATGATTATGTTCATCAAGGATCGCTTGCGCCTTATTGGCCTGTGCCATCAACACCGCGTATTCAGGAACATTGGTATCCCATTCGATCAATGTCGGCGTGGCACCGGCCCGCGCGATAAAGCGACTATAAAGATCCCAAGTGAAATCAGTTACCTTACTGCCATGGTCATCAATCAACAGCATACCACTTGCATGTTCTTCCACCGCGTGCCCCGCAAGATGGATTTCACCAACCCAGTCAGCATTGATCGCATCGACATAAGCCGCCGCATCATATCCCAAATTGGTCGCGGAAACCTCGACATTGTTGACATCGAGCAATAACCCGCACCCTGTTTGCGCAATTAGCGTTGCTATAAATTCCACCTCATCCATTTCATCGCCTTGAAAGGCCAAAAAGCGAGACGGGTTTTCAAGCAGTATGCTGCGTTTCAGGCGATCCTGAACGCGCACGACTTGTTTTGCGAAATGATCAAGCGACGAACGGGTATAGGGAATGGGCAGCAAGTCGGCGAACCGGTCCTGCGCATTGCCACTAAAGCTGATATGGTCTGAGACGCTTGCCGGATTGTAGCGCTCACACAGTGCAGCGAGCTTTTCCAAATCATGTTCATTCAAGCCATCGTAAGACCCCAATGATAGCCCGACAGAATGGAAGCTGACTGGATATGTTTTGGTGATTGCGTTCAACCATTGGTGCGGCGGACCGCCATCTCCGAAATAGTTTTGCGGATGAACCTCGACCCAATGGGGGCGACCCGAGGGGCCATCACCGGTTAGTACCGCATCATAATGCTGCGGTTTTAAGCTGATGCCGGTGGAGGAGGGGAGGGTCATCCGCAAAGGATATTACATTTTGCCTTTTTCGGCCATCATCGGCGCTTCATTGCCAGCTTTTGCCGCAAGCGAACCGCCCGATTTAACACAACTGCCCTTGGCAACATATTTCCACGCGCTGCCCTGATAGTCTGTGGTCGACGTGCCGGCACAGCTTGTGCCCGGACCTGCGGCGCAATCATTCTTTCCTTTTAGGGCAACGCCATAGCATTTTTCCTTGGCACCAGCGGCTTGGGCAGGGGCAGCAGACATAGTGGCTGCGACGGAAAGCGCAGCGGCAGCACCAGCAAGTTTCAGGATCATATTGCTCATTAGTATTCTCCGGTTAAGGACTGTATTCAGCCCGGGATATCGAACCGCTAAATCTGCGATCCTACAAGTCATTCGTCACTATATTGAAACAGGTTACGCATTGGTGCATTTTTTTGAGCCAATGTCCTTGACCCGTAATAAAAAGCGCCCATATGAGATTTCGTTAGCACTCTGATTCATTGAGTGCCAACCGGATATTCCACACCCGCCATCGTATTTCTGCGTGGGGGGTAACCGCAACAGATACTACAGAAAGGTATAATATGGCATTTCGTCCGTTGCATGACCGCGTTCTCGTCCGCCGGGTCGAGGCAGAAGCAAAAACTGCTGGCGGGATCATCATCCCTGATAGCGCACAGGAAAAGCCGCAAGAAGGCGAAGTCGTTTCCGTTGGTTCGGGTACAAAGGCCGACGACGGCAAGGTAACTCCGCTCGACGTTAAGGCAGGCGACAAGATCCTGTTTGGCAAATGGTCCGGAACCGAGGTTAAACTCGACGGTGAAGACCTGCTGATTATGAAGGAATCGGACATTCTCGGGATTGTTGGTTAAGCCCAATTTCATAGAATTTAGTATGAACTTGCGCAGTTTTCTGCGCTTTATAAAGGAATAATATCATGGCTGCAAAAGACGTGAAATTTGGCCGCGATGCGCGTGAACGCATTCTTCGCGGCGTTGACATCCTCGCCGATGCCGTAAAAGTAACTTTGGGTCCAAAGGGCCGTAACGTCGTAATTGACAAAAGCTACGGCGCACCGCGTATCACCAAGGACGGCGTTACTGTCGCCAAAGAAATCGAACTGAAAGACAAGTTCGAAAATATGGGCGCACAAATGGTCCGCGAAGTTGCTTCGAAGACCAATGATGCAGCAGGCGACGGCACAACGACTGCCACCGTTCTTGCCCAAGCCATTGTACGCGAAGGCATGAAGTCGGTTGCCGCTGGCATGAATCCGATGGACCTTAAGCGCGGTATCGATATTGCCGTTACTAAGGTTATTGCTGACCTTCAGGCTCGTTCAAAGCCTGTTGCCGGTTCTGAAGAAATCGCTCAGGTCGGCACGATTTCAGCCAATGGCGAAACTGAAATTGGTGAAATGATTGCCAAGGCGATGGAAAAAGTCGGCAAAGAAGGCGTGATTACCGTTGAAGAAGCCAAGGGTCGTGAATCCGAGCTAGACGTTGTTGAAGGGATGCAGTTTGATCGTGGCTACCTGTCACCATACTTTATCACCAACACCGAAAAAATGTCGGTCGAGCTGGAAAATCCGTACATTCTGATCCATGAAAAAAAGCTGTCATCGTTGCAAGCGATGCTACCTATCCTGGAAGCAGTAGTGCAATCAGGTCGGCCGCTTCTCATTATCGCAGAAGATATCGAAGGCGAAGCACTGGCAACTTTGGTCGTCAACAAGCTGCGCGGTGGCTTGAAAATCGCGGCCGTTAAGGCTCCCGGTTTTGGCGATCGTCGCAAAGCGATGCTTGAAGATATTGCAATCCTGACTGCAGGCGAAATGGTTAGTGAAGATCTCGGCATCAAGCTGGAATCGGTAACTCTGGGTATGCTTGGTGAAGCCAAGCGCGTCACCATTGATAAGGACAACACCGTCATCGTCGATGGCGCAGGTGATCACGCAGCAATCAAGGGCCGCGTCGAAGCCATCCGTGCACAGATCGAAACTACCACATCAGATTATGACAAGGAAAAGCTGCAAGAACGTCTTGCAAAACTTGCTGGTGGCGTTGCCGTAATCAAGGTTGGTGGTTCGACCGAAGTGGAAGTGAAAGAACGCAAGGACCGCGTCGACGATGCGCTGCACGCAACCCGCGCAGCCGTTGAAGAAGGCATCGTTCCCGGCGGCGGTACAGCACTTCTTTATGCTACCAAGGCTTTGGAAGGCATGAAGGGCGTCAATGATGACCAGACCCGCGGTATCGACATCATCCGCAAGGCCATTGCAACCCCGCTGCGTCAGATCGCTGCAAATGCAGGGTTCGACGGCGCAGTTGTTTCGGGCAATCTTTTGCGCGAAAATGACGAAACAATGGGCTTCAACGCATCAACCGATGTGTATGAGAACCTTGTCAAAGCTGGCGTGATCGATCCAACCAAGGTCGTGCGCACCGCACTGCAAGATGCAGCATCGGTCGCGGGTCTCCTGATCACCACCGAAGCAGCTATCTCCGACGCGCCTGAAGACAAGGCAGCCGGCGGCGGCATGCCTGACATGGGCGGAATGGGTGGCATGGGCGGAATGGGCGGCTTCTAAGCTAAGCTCTTTTTGCGCACATTGTGCTAAATATAAGGCCGGTGGAGAAATTCACCGGCCTTTTTATTTTACAAAACAAGCTAAAATCTAAGCATTATTTACTATTTCGCAACTGAATAGCTCTATTTTAAACTACTCAAACTACCTTTGAAGAAATAGCAAAATGGAAAGTAGACGCGTTACAGAGCAAGTAAATAATATTGCACTCGATGACGCCCAAAATCCACAGAGTTTTTTTAGCAAGCTAAGCTCGCGGATTGCACCACAGAAAAACTTTAGTTTGCCCAATAGTCGAACGCAGGAAGCACTGCTTTTGCTGCAGAATTATGAAGAAAGCAGACAAGGCTGGTTCTGGTCCACCGATCAGAACGGGCGCCTGATGTATCTGACGGATTCGGTTGCGCAGTTGCTAGGTGACAGCAATGGCGCGTTGCTCGGCACCGGGTTTACCGAACTCTTCTTGCCTGGTAACAATGAGGGGGATCGCCAACGATCTCTGTCTTTCATCCTTACAAAACAGTCGAAATTCGATGATCTAGCGCTTCAGGCGGCGATATCAGGAGATGAGCGTTGGTGGGCGGTTTCAGGTCGGCCTAGCTTTGATGCGAATGGAAATTTCACAGGCTATCGGGGCAGTGGCACAGATATTACAGCGCAACGTAGAACAGCCAAGGATACATCTCAGCTCGCAATGTACGATTCGCTGACCGGGCTTTCCAACCGGTATAAAATGTCAAAAACACTTGAATCGACTTTGCTGGCTTTTCAATCGCAGCGCAGGTCTTGTGCAATAATGCTGATCGATCTTGACCGTTTTAAACAGGTCAATGATACGCTGGGTCACCCCGCAGGCGACGCGCTGTTGAAACAAGTCGCCGAACGGCTGCTTAAGATTGTAGGCAGCAAGGAAAAAGTCAGTCGACTTGGTGGTGATGAATTTCAGGTCATGGTGCCTGATTGCGAAGATCGCGGTATGTTGGGTGATATGGCGACCGCGATCATCTCTAGCTTGTCGCAACCCTATTCTATCGAGGGTAGCCGTTGTGTTATTGGTGCTTCGATAGGTCTAGCGGTTAGTCCGTTTGACGGGCTTGCGAGTGAAGAACTGATCCGCAACGCCGATCTCGCACTCTACGCCGCGAAAGGAAGCGGGCGAGGTCGTTTTCGTTTCTATTCAAGCGATCTTCACCAATCTGCCGAAGAACGACGCATCATCGAAGAAGATCTTCGTGACGCCTTGGCCAAAGGTGAAATGACACTTGCATATCAACCGATTGTTAATGCGCAGAGCAATATTGTAACCGGATTTGAAGCACTAATCCGGTGGAATCATCCAGAGCGCGGGCCAATTTCTCCATCACTGTTTATCCCAATTGCCGAAGATGCAAAGTTGATCGGGCCACTTGGCGAATGGGCATTGCGTAAGGCATGTGAAGACGCCGTCAAATGGCCGGGAAAATTAAGAGTCGCAGTCAATGTTTCGCCGATCCAATTTGCAAATGAAAACCTGCCAAAGGTTGTTATCAATGCACTCGCTGCCTCGGGCTTAGCTGCTGATCGGTTGGAGTTGGAAATTACCGAAGGCGTGTTCCTGGCGGAAACGAACGAAACCGATACTATGTTCAAGGCGCTGAAACAAATTGGTGTGCGATTGGCGCTTGATGATTTCGGGACCGGTTATTCCTCGCTTGGCTATTTGCAAACTGCACCATTTGACAAAATCAAGATTGATCAAAGTTTTGTGCGCAGCGCCACTGAACCGGGATCGCGCAACGCAGCCATTATCGCGGCTATTGTGGCGTTAGCCGAGGCACTTGATATGGAAACAACTGCGGAGGGTATCGAAACGCTTGACCAGCTTGAACTAATTCAAAGTTTGAAGGTGAGTCATGTACAGGGCTATGTTTACAGCAGGCCTGTCGCTAACGATGAATTAGGTCGTCGACTGGAGTCCGGTGATTGGATTATTTTACCGGCTGGCCCCGCCAAGCAGCGCAATGACCGTCAGTCGTTATACCGTAAAGTTGGCGCTATTCATGATAATCATGCTTACTCGGTCTTGATCCGAAATATTTCGGTTTCCGGTGCTTTGATGGAGGGATTGATCGATGTTCCGCGTGGCACAAAATTTGTGATAGATTTTGGTGAAGGTCAGCTTGCCGTGGCAACGGTACGCCGTTCGGACAAGCATCAACAAGGAGTAGAGTTTGAACAAAGGCTGGTAAGCGATGGCAATGGCGGCTTATGCACAAGTCACCGCGTCTCGCCATATTTGATAGCAGCTGCTGGAATGCAGGTGTCTAATATCGCCCCAAATAGCTATCCTGTTGCCGAACAAAGACCTGCTCCTATCTCCTTTCCAAAATTTAATTCGGTAGGGGACTGGAAGTCTGGTTAGATCCTGGCTCCCGACCCATATCTGATTGGGTCAGGTCGCAACCCAATTGCCATGAAATCCCGGCGGCACACGGTGCGGGATGTGGATAATGGCAATCGGCTCCCCTTCGAAATCCATCGCGCTCAGGATGACATAATCGGTTGTCTCATCCGCCATGTTGATGACAAATCCCATCAGCCAGCCATCGCCTTCTGGCGCATCAGCGCTGCGCGGGACGAGCACAAATTCTCCCGGGAAACGACCGGGTCCAAAATCATGCACTGTGCGGGTATTTTGCTCAAGATCATGCTTGAAAATCCGCGTCTCTGCTTTGGTGAACGCACCGTCACGGGGCAGGGCAACGGTAAAGGCATAGCGGTAAGGTTTGCCGATAAAGCGCTCATCCGGCCTTGGAAATTCTTGCGCTTCGGCGTCGATAACGTGGCGAGCAACATTGCGTACTACAGGATCAATAGTCCAGCGTTCAAAAGGTGTCTGGGTTGAATCAGGGCCAATCCGGCTGGTCGCAAACATGGAGTCATGCGCGCACACATCCATGATGACCATACCATCCGAAGTTTCATAGGCGTTAGCAGGATGGAATACGGCGCATGGTTCAACGTCGCACCATATGACGTCTGCGTTCTTGCCTTCACGCGGTAACAGGCCAATCTGGGCCTTGTGCTCTGGGTTCCAGTAATAGGAAAAACTCTGCCCGGCGAGTAATAGCTTCATCGAAAAAGTAACGGGCAGATCCAAAATTATGACATAGTTTTTGGTGATCATGCAGTCATGGATCATGGGGCCGTGCTTAACCTTGATCGGTTCTTCGCGTCGGACCTTACCACTTGCATCAACCACAACATGGTGGATGGTATTTTGATCTGTGCCCAGATAAGTGATCGCATGCATTTCACCCGTTTCCGGGTCAAGATGCGGGTGCGCGGTAAAGCCGTTCTTTAATGTACCCTCAAATGGATTATGCGCAATGGTTTCAAGGTCGGGGCCAAGCTCGACCGGCAACGCGCCTGCTTCAACCAAACCCCAGATTTTACCTGCATGGCCAAGCACGTTGGTGTTGACCGTGTCTGCAAGTGGATTACGCGGACCCGCAGCAGGCGCTTCACCAAGATGCGCACTGACTGCGTTTGAACGTAACCAGCGGTTTTTATACCATAATGCTTTGCCGTTTTGCAGCCGAATCCCGTGAACCATGCCGTCGCCGAGGAACCAGTGATGGTTGGCCGGATTGGGCGGAGTGATCGGATTAGGGCCGATGCGGAGATAGCGTCCGTTAAGTTCGTCCGGTATCGTGCCGGTTACTTTCAAATCGGTCTCGGTATGCTCGGCTGTAACGGGTTCGTGTATGCCTGTCAGGAAGCTGTGCGGTTCTTTTAGGCGCTCCATGCGGTTGCGGTTAAACTCGGCAACCTTCAGGATTGCTGGCGTTGCGATTTTGCGGATCAGGGTTTCAACAGCACTTACCATAAGAGAGGGCCTTTTGCTTGAAATACGACTCAATAATGTTTACACCGCTAACATGATTAAAAAAGATAACAGTGTCAACATCGAAATCGAAAAGCCGAAATACCATCACGGCGATTTGCGTTCGGCGCTTGTTACTGCAGGACTAGAATTGCTATCCAGCCGGTCCGCCGATGATATATCCCTCCGCGAAGTGGCGCGGGCTGTGGGCGTTAGCGCGACCGCAGTCTATCGCCATTTTCCCGACAAGCAGGCTTTGGTTTTTGCCATGTGCGAACAGGGCGCGAAGCAATTGAGTACAGAGCAACGCAAGGCGATCGAGCAGGCAGGTCGCGGGAAAAAAGGATTTGAGGCCGCAGGGCGCGCCTATATCCTGTTCGCGCTTGCCAATCCCGCGCTTTACCGGCTGATGATGGCAACGAAATCGTCGGTCGATCACTATGACACCAATGGCAATGCAATGGGCGATGCGATGCAGTTGTTGAAGGACTGTGTTGCTGACGTCCTGCCCAAAAAGGCGTCGGTGATGGAACATAAAGTGTCGGCTCTCCACGCTTGGTCGATGGTACACGGTATCTCGATGCTGATGATCGATGGATTGGTATCACCCGATGGCGAGGTAATCGATGCGCTTGTTATGATGCCGCTGAACCAGCTTTAGATGCCATTTGCTGCAGCATTTCTCCCATTTTGGCGTGCAGCATATTTACCGCTTTTAACGGGCGAACCATCACTTTGAAATGGGTGATAAGGCCGTCATTATCGCAAGTAATCATATCGACGCCATTGATTGCTATCCCATCCATAACAGTTTTGAATTCCAGTATCGAGCTATGTCCCTCATCCCGTACGCTATGCCATTCGCCCACATATTCGAAATCGGCATTGCCTAAAGTGTGGCCAGCGGCAGCCAGATATTTGGCGGTAATCGCCTTACCTAATTGGGGTGAATGAACAACCGGGCTTTCAAAAATGCAGTTGTCGTGCAGGACTTTGCCGATCGTTTCAACATCGCGTGACAGGGCGACAGTGTGCCAGATTTCTGCTGCGGTACGGGTCATGTTCAATATCCAAGGGTTAAATTGACGATCGGTGAAAGTGGTTCACCCTTTTTATACCGCTCCAGATTTTCAAGAAAGCGTTGCGCCGAACGGATAAACATCTTGTTCTGTGCGCGGCCCGAAAGGTGCATAGTGATATGCGCGTTGTCGAGGGTCCAGAGTGGATGGTCGGCGGGAAGCGGTTCGGGCGTCGTGACGTCGAGGAACGCCGCGCCGATTTGTTTGTCGGTGAGCGCCGTCGCCAATGCGTCCTGATCGACCACCGATCCGCGCGCGATGTTGATAAGGGTAGCGGTGGATTTCATCGCCGCCAGTTCGTCGGCGCCGATCATATTTTCGGTTTCCTGCGTCGCTGGCACGGCAAGGATGACCCAGTCAAACTCACCCAATTGCGCGCGCCATTGGTCGGGCGTCAGCGTATTCGGCCCCGCTGAGCGGCGCACGATGGTAACATCGACGCCGAACGGTTTGAGGCGTTCTTCGATGAGCTTACCGATGGCACCATAGCCGAGGAGCAGGGCCTTTGAACCGTAAAGCTCGACCTTGCCCGGCGAATCCATCAACCACTCGTGACGGTCCTGAGCGCGCACGACGTCGCGGTAACCTTTCGCGACGGTCAGCATCCCCATCACCACATATTCGGCGATGGTGATCGCGTTGATGCCCGCGCCATTGGTGACAACGGTGCCCTGTGCCTTCAACTGCGCAAGCGGCATGCCGTCGACGCCTGCATAGATGCTGTTGAGCCATTTCAGATTGGTTGCGGCGGAAACGATTTTGAACATCTCGGCTTTGTCATTGAGGTCGAACCAGCCAATGTCGGCGAGCGGCGCCAACTCAAGCGCCTGTTCGGTCGACATGAACCAGCGGATGTCAAGATCGGCGGGAAGCTGTGATTCGAGCAATGGGCGGATGAGGCCCGACATAACGGCGATGGTCATATATCCAGTCTCCAATCCCAACCCAGCGGGTCGCCGTCCATAACCTCCACGCCCTTGGCAATCAGGTCGTCGCGGATTGTGTCGGAGCGCGCGAAGTCCTTGGCAGCGCGCGCTTCTTTGCGGGCGGCGAGGGCAGTTTCGATTTCGGCTTCGGTGACGATGGCCGCTTTGGGACGGATGCGGAGGTCGGCGCGGGTTAGGGTTAGTAGGTTGAGGCCAAGGACAGCATCCATTTTGGCGATAGCAGCAAGCCTAGCCTCCGGTGTCTCATCCTTAAGCGACAAAGCCCATTCTATTGAAGTAACAGCTTCTGGCGTGTTGAGATCATCGAATAACGCTTCTTCAAACCGTGTCGATCCCACCATGCGCTCGTCACCCTGAACTTGTTTCAGGGTCCATTTCTCATCAGCACCTGAGATTGAAGGCGCAATGGATGCTGAAACAAGTTCAGCATGACGGGCCTTTAGGGCGGTCACGCCCATCACCATCCGCTTCAGCCTTACAAACGCCGCCTGTAACCCCTCCCAGCTGAACTCCAACTCGCTCCTATAATGCGCCTGTAAACACATCAGGCGATAGGCGAGGGGGTGGACGCCTTTGTCGATCAGCAACTGCAACCGCAAAAACTCACCCGACGATTTGGACATCTTCCCCGTGCGGTCAATCAGGAAGTTATTGTGCATCCAGATATTCGCGCCGCTGGCGTCCGAACAACTATGCGCCTGATTTTGCGCAATCTCGTTCGGGTGGTGGATTTCGCGGTGGTCGATGCCGCCGGTGTGGATGTCAAAGGGAAGGCCAAGCAAAGCCTCGCTCATTACCGAACATTCCAGATGCCACCCCGGCGCGCCACGGCCCCACGGGCTATCCCACTCCATTTGGCGGCTTTCACCAGCAGGAGTTTTGCGCCAGATGGCAAAATCAGTCGCATGGCGTTTGCCCTCAACCGCCTCGATCCGGCTCTCTCCATCTTCGGTCTTGGCACGGGCAAGCCGTCCATAATCGGAAACGGTCGACGTATCGAAATACAGGCC
>JAYUPC010000038.1:0-17577 GCA_043760355.1 Sphingomonadales bacterium | reverse complement strand
TGGCGGACATGTAGTCTTAGATAATCGCTCTCATGCAGGTTGGCGGGCAGATCAAGGACTAGCGCAAATCAACGATGAAAAGCTGCTGGATACCCTCCCCGATTTGGTAATCTTTGCGTATGGCATGAACGACGCACTGTCGATTCCACCGCAAACTTTTGGTAAAACCATTGCTCAAATGATCGCTTCGTTTCGGCATGTTTCGCCGCAAACCGAATTTCTTCTTATTTCTCCCATGTTGCCGAACCCCGATTGGGCAATCGCCCCCTCCTCCCGATTTTTCGCATTGCGCGACGAACTGGCGCACCTAGAAGCACCTGGGGTGGCTTTGGTCGATATGACGAGCATTTGGGCAACGTTGCTTGAACGCAAAAGCTTCTACGATTTGACAGGTAATGGCGTAAATCACCCTAATGATTTTGGTCATAGCTTATATGCTCAAGCAATAATCAGTACGCTCGTGCCCGCTCACCGGCTTCAGTTACCAACAACAATTACGTGTGGGGTGCCAAAGCGAGCATCCGCAAGCAATCGATAAGGAAGTATAGCCATGATGCCAGTTGAACCACCACTAAGCGAAGAGCAACTTGAAGCGCATAATGCCGGCCTTTTGAATGGATTGCATGAGGATTATGAAGCTTTAGGCTGCACCTTGAAACGCCGGGGTATCAGCGTCGACGCAGTGAAGGACAAAGTAAAAGCATTCAAGGTCGCGACACCAACATGGGGATCGGGCCGCGGGGGCACGCGTTTTGCCAAATTCCCCATTCCCGGCGAACCGACGAATATTCATGAAAAGTTAGCGGATTGCGCCGTTGTTCACCAGCTATGCCGTGCCACTCCAAACGTATCGCCGCATTTTCCGTGGGACAAGGTGAGCGATTATGAAGCATTGCGCCAAGAGGCTGCGTCGCTTGGTCTTGGGTTTGATGCGGTCAATTCAAACACCTTTCAGGATCAAGCCGGTCAAGCTCACAGCTACCGGACTGGCAGCCTCGCATCGACCGACGCAGGCACAAGATCGCAAGCTGTCGATCATAACATCGAATGTATCGAAATTGGCCGTCAGCTCGGATCGACAGCTCTGACTGTTTGGGTCGGTGATGGCACCAACTTTCCCGGTCAACAGGATCTTGGCCGATCGCTTGATCGCTACCTTGATGCTGCCGCGGCGGTGTATTCGGCGCTGCCTGATGATTGGCGCATGTTGCTGGAACATAAAATGTTCGAGCCTGCATTTTATTCAACGGTAATTTCTGACTGGGGATCATCAATCCTAGCGGCTCAAACGCTTGGCAGTAAAGCTAGCTGCCTTGTCGATTTAGGGCACCATGCTCCTAATGTTAACATCGAACAAATAGTCGCTCGCCTGCATCAGTTTGGGAAACTCGGCGGATTTCATTTCAACGATAGTAAATATGGTGATGACGATCTCGATTCGGGCTCAATTAATCCGCACCAACTGTTTCTTGTATTTAACGAGCTGATAGAAGCCGAACTCAATCCACGTGCAGGCTTTAATCCTGCCTATATGATAGATCAGTCCCATAATGTCACCGATCCCATTGAAAGCATGATGTCTTCTGCCGACGCGATTTTGACCGCATATGCAAAAGCGCTTATCGTGGACCGCGCTGCGCTGCATAATTTTCAAGAAACCAATGATACAATGATGGCATTCCAAGCGCTGCGTATCGGCTACAAAGCGGATGTGTCACCAATTATTGCCATGGTGCGTTACGAACAAGGCGGTGCGATTGACATGCTAGATGCGTATCGCCGCAGCGGATGGCGCGCACGGAAAGCACAAGAGCGTAAGCCGGTAAGTTTGGGAGCTGGAATAGTATGATTAAACCGACCGTAGGACTATTCGGTATTGGGTTAGATACATATTGGGCTCAATTCGACGGGCTAGAAGCGCGACTGCGGGGCTATATAGACGAGGTTGCCGCATTAATCGGCGCGACGAATGCCAATGTTGTCAACATGGGCATGGTCGATACCGTTGACAAAGCGCGCCTTGCTGGTGAGCGGTTCAAACAGGAAGATGTAGAAATCATTTTTGTCTACAGTTCCACTTACGCACTATCTGCTACGGTTTTGCCTGCTGTCCATCGGGTGGGCGTCCCAGTTGTTCTCCT
Organism: Sphingomonadales bacterium; assembly: GCA_043760355.1. Taxonomy (GTDB): domain Bacteria; phylum Pseudomonadota; class Alphaproteobacteria; order Sphingomonadales; family Sphingomonadaceae; genus Sphingorhabdus_B. The sequence continues at coordinate 15,436 of JAYUPC010000038.1, read as the reverse complement.
CAACCTCCAGCCTGCGGCAGCAATGGACTATGCAGCCCTGAATGCAATGGGTGACCGCACACGAATGACGGGCGAATGGCTCGCATGGTGCGGAGCATGCCCAGTGCCAGAGATCGCTAATGTACTCAAAAGAGTCGGTGTTCCGTTTTATCAGGTCACAGGTGTGTTGACCGGAGATCCTCATGTCGTAACTGAGATTGGTGACTGGGTCGAAGCGGCTTGTGTAGCCAAAGTGATGCGAAATAATCGCATGGGACTTCTCGGCCGGTACTATAACGGCATGTTGGATATTTATACCGATCAGTTGCTTCAGCTTGCCACGTTTGGCGGCCACATTGAAGTGCTTGAGATTGATGAATTGGCCGAATTGCGCCGCGCCGTTGATCCGGGCGATGTTGAGAAACGCCTTGAACATTTTTCGGACTGTTTTGCTGTGCAGCCTGATTGCTCAGACGCCGAACTTTCAAGAGCTGCGCGCACGTCGATTGCACTCGACGCCTTGGTAGAAAAGCACAGTTTGGGATCTCTTGCCTATTATTATGAAAGCATTCCCGGTCACGAATACGAAGATATCGTAAGTTCAGTGATTTTGGGTAATTCATTACTGACAGCTCGCGGCGTTCCAGTGGCCGGCGAGTATGAAATAAAAAATGTACAGGCAATGAAAATACTGGATACGTTCAATGCAGGTGGATCATTTTCAGAATATTATGCAATTGACTACGCTGATGATGTTGTCCTTTTCGGACACGATGGTCCTGGCCACATTGCCATTGCCGAAGGACGAACCAAAGTTAAACCCTTAGCGGTCTTCCACGGTAAACCCGGACAAGGCCTTAGCGTTGAGATGTCCGTACGTCATGGTCCTGTTACCCTGTTATCGGTCATGGAACGTGAGGGTAAACTCGCTCTTTTATGCGCCGAAGGTGAATCCGTCGCTGGTCCCATTCTTCAAATTGGAAACACCAATAGCCGCTACAGGTTCAATTCCGGCGCTCGCCAATTCGTTGAGGCATGGAACGCCGAAGGTCCGGCGCATCATTGCGCTATTGGCGTTGGTCATTTGGCGAAGAAACTCGACAAGTTGGCAAAGCTACTCAACATAGAATGCATAAATGTGAAATAGCCACTATCAACTCTTCTGGCACGACAATGTTTCTATCGCCTCAAATATTGCTATTAAGCTTCGACTACAACCTTTGCGCTGGCATTTTATGAGCGAAAATGCTCAATAGGACTAAGGTGCATCGGGCACGGGTCTAACAGGATGAGTTTATGCATGCTAATCAACGCGAACAATATATTCTTGACTTGATTGGACGCCGTGGGTTTTTGTCATTTCAGGAGATTCAAACAGAGCTTTCGGCCTCTGCCGCTACACTGCGGCGAGATCTTGATCGACTTGATAAAATCGGCAAACTTCGCCGTGTCCGGGGCGGTGCGCATGCAGTTGAAACGGCAACAGACGATGCCTTAAGCTCCCCTAGTTTGACTGGCTCTCCGTTTCACGAGAATGCAGCGCTTCGCCTTGCAGAGAAACGCCTGATCGGCGAAGCAGCGGCGAAACTCTGTTCTCCAGGCGAAGGGGTGATGATTGATGGCGGATCCACAACATTGCAAATGTGCCCGCATTTAGCCGGCCTCGAGCTTCAAGTTTTAACGAACTCACTGCACATTGTTAGCGCGCTTCTTCCGCAAGCGACTACGCGCATTTTAGTTCCATCCGGATCGGTTTTTCGTGAACAGAACATTATACTGGCCGCAATGGGCGAAGAGAGCATGCCGCGCTTCCATGCTCCAAAACTTTTCATGGGCGCAGCGGCAATCGGGCGAAATGGATTAATGCAAGCTGACGTAATCTTAGTTGCAGCCGAACGGCGTCTCATAGAACGAGCAAACGAAGTGATCGTTCTCGTTGACAGTTCTAAATTCTCTGGCCCATCCGGCGCGGTTGTATGTGAACTTGATGATATTGATGTCATAATAACCGATGACGGCATTTCTCAACAAGACATCTCTCTTTTGGAAGAAGCAAATATCAAAATTCTCATTGTAAAAACTTCATAAACCGATTTAAACTACGTTCTACTGATCCAATCGCGAACTGTGAAAGATCAACCAGCTCTCTAAACGTCGCCACAAATTCCTGCAGCGTTTGACCTGCGCAATTTTTTGTGAGCGCCTCCCTGACTTCATCATTCTGTTCCGCAAGCGGCGTGCGGATCAGCGCGGAGTTATCCGTAAAATAGTGAGAGGTCGATACGACCACGACGTCCGCGCCCTTAGCCATCTTGGTCGCCGTGAACATATCAGCGCCGCTTTCTTATTCTCTTTGGCGACTGGAGAAAAGAGATTTGGGGGCCGATAGGCGTGTTAAGTCATTCGGATTTCCGGTTGCCTTAGGAATAGCGGCCAAGCCGGTCCTTCCGTTTGAATTGATCGTTCTGAAAATCAGACGCACGCATAGCAGAGCCGCTGATGCAGGCTTTGCTCCCCGTGTGATGCGCTTATTGGATACCTTAATGACCGCTACGTTGGACGGTCCTGACTGTCCGCTTTTGAAGCAGGACGGGCGGTATCCCGTCTTTGGTCCATCCCTCTAGCAACTTGCTATGTGACGAGAGCCTTAAAAAAGGCTCCGTCGCAACATTTGTGACCCGAAGGAATGTCAGCGACGGAGCCTATATTCGGCAAACTGGGTGTGTTGCCGTATAATTCTAGAGTATATTCCAGATGTTTTCTAAAATATTTCTCAATTTTGCCAATAAGTAAACCTCGTTTTCGTTGGTAAAAGCAGTCTTTGGCCTCTCTGCTTCGTTAGAATCAGAACTTACCCAGAAGGTTGACGAAAAAGCCTTTGCTGGAATAGCTTTGATCGGTCAGATCATCAGAAAAATCTGATATGCTATAGCCAACGCCGATTTTCGCATTGTTACCAAGATGGCGGTAGATTGCTGCTAACCCGCCCCAACGTCCATTACCTGCCAGACTGTTGCTGAGATAACGTCCCTCGATTACGCCATCCCACTGTTCAACTGGTCGCCAATCAAGCCGCAAGACACCCAGATGGGTATTGCTAGACACAAATCGGTCAGTAGTCCGATCCAACGAGACCTTGCCCTGACGATAGCCATATTTGGCACCGATGGTCAGCGATTTGGTCAGGTCAAAATTCAGGTCAATGACGCCAATGGTGCTTTGCTGTTTCGGACTGTTGGTTTCGCCGCCAGAGGTAATCTGTCCAACCGGCCCCAAATCCTGAAAATAGTTGATACGGGCCAGCACATTCAGCCGATCATTCAGCACCGGACGATAGGCAAAGCCAACGACGCCTTCGATGTAATCCGCTGCGCGCAGGCTAGAACTATTATTATCAGCAATCGCAAGGTTCAGACGACCCAGCGCGCGCCAATCGGGGTTGATCTGCACCGACGCTGTGTTGCGGAAAAGATATACCGTTTGGTCACGCCCTGTGCCGCGTTCAAAACGCGCCTCAACATTCGATCCAAACTGGACGCCTTTTGTTGTGTAGCCAAATCCGAATGTGCCCGCAGTTCGGCGGAATACGCCAGTTGTTGCATCGTCAATTTTGCCATTTTCAAACGACGCGCTGAACGACAGTTTTGCATCCGGATCAAACTTGGCCCCAAAGCTACGCATTGTGCTTGGCGCAGTTCCGCCGTGCCCGATGCGATTTTCACCATAGATGCTAAGCGCCGAATTGAACCGGTGCCGTGCGCCGACCGTGAATGTCCCGCGGTTTGAACGCGTAAACAGATTGACTGGTTCAAGCCCTGTATCGGTACGATCCGCCAGCAGCGAATAGCCGATATAGGCCTCTGAACCATCACCATAACGACGGCTCAGCTGAGCATCCGCACCAAGGCCGCCATCACCGCCCGATACTTCTGCAGCAAGCGATACACGGTCGCTAAGTTCAAATTTAGTCCCCGCGCCGATACGGTTGTTGTCGCTGCGCCCGGCATCGCTTTGCAATGTCGCCTGACCAAAGCCGTAAACAGACCAGTTTCTGCCCTTTGGCGTATAGCCAAGTTGCAAAGCTGCATCGGTTCGCGCACCGGATTGGGCGCTGTTGTACAATAGGCCCGCAATTTGATCGTCGTGACGAACGCCCAACTTGGCCTCGACACCGCCGCCAAATTGTTGTGCCAAATCGAAACTTGCGACACGGTGTGCACCGGCGGCATCGGATTTCAGTTCCTCATATTTCGCCAATGCCTGCGTGGTTTTGCCAATCGGCATTGCAACGGCAGCACCCCAGCGCGTTGTATCGCTTTGTGTTAGTTGCGACGCAGAGGCAAAGCCTGCATCAAAGCTTTCATAATACGCCGAAACCTTGCCGCGATTGCCGGTAGTACCGGTCAGTTCGGCCAGATCAGCTGCAGCTTCTGCTTTCCAAGCACGCGCTTTGCGACCTGAAACTCCCGTTGCTGCAATATCTGTGAACGACAAGCCGCCATCAACCGAGTTTGCCTGACCAAAGGCTGGGCCATCGGTCTGGGCTATTTCGCCTTTTATGTATGTGCCTGCGGCAACACGGAACATCGCGTCAGCAGCAATCAGAGTTTGATCCGCAGTGTCAGTGGTTTCTTTTTGCGCAGTTGCACCAAGACGGAGTTTGTCACCCAGCCAGGTCGAGGCCCGTCCGCCGACGGTATAGCCGTCCAAATTGCCCACCGCAGGCGTATATTCGTAACGGGCAACAAGCACCGGCACATTGCCAGACGAGCTGCCATCCCGAACGGTGCCGCTTGTCGCCACCATCGATGCCAGTGGTTTGTTCAGCGTTACCCGACCCTGGAAATAGTCGATGTCGTAATCTTCTTGTGGGCGCAGTTCGCGAGTTTCAAGGACAATGCCTGTATCGCGGTCACGCACCTCGACACGGAGCCGTTCTGAACCAACGCTCAAATCCTGACGTTTCAAGAAATACAGCGAGCCGCCTGTGCCACGGAATTCGTCGCGTCCCGGAATAGTGCCGGGGTCCGAGGCAAAGATCGTGACTTGATTTTGACGCTCGCCAAAGCTTGTCGTCGCAACGCTTTTATGATCGAGTGCTGCACCAAATAGTCCGCGATCCAACTGGGCAAGTTCCGCTTGGGTCATGTTGACGACATAGTTGCCGACCATCAAGCTGCTGTCAGCTTTTTGAACCTTTAGGTAGAATTGCCCCTGTGTCGGTGCATCTTCGACCAACACACTGTCATCGCCATAAGTTGTGTAATATTCGTTCGAATTCAACCGGCGCAGCAATTGGCGCGGGTCTTTACGGTCCAGATTGCTGAACATATCCTTGACCAAGGTTTCTCCGGTATCAAGCGATGCGGTCAGTTTCCAACCATCGCCAAATTTGCCCTTTGCATAAAAAGCAGCACGCGAAGTGAGCGAATTGCCATCAGCAAGCGGATCACCCGATACCTCGACCGCAGGGCCGGATCCGTCCATCGAGCGGAAAGTCAGGTCACCTTGTGCAACGAAGAACCAGTCGCTGCGCGGGACAAGAACGTCGCGGGTGGTCGAGAATGTAGTTTTACCCGCATTCTCGACAGCCACTTTGATGTTTTCGCTATCGCGATCCACAAGCTGTTGCGTAATGAATTGTCCATCGGGATTGATAGGAACCATCTGTCCGCCAACACGCACAACGTCTTTCGCCGGATCGGCAACGCCGCTGACGGTGATAGTCGATGTTTTGTTCAGCTGGATGTTGCGCACTTGCGCCTCATCTATCAGACCAAAGGTCGGACGGGTTACAGCTGTACCATCAAGGTCAACGGCCTCTGGAATCAGCGTCAGTTCTTCGGGCTTGGTTTCATCAAACCGGCCTTTTTGGTCATAGACGCGGAACACATAAAATAGTTCACGCGGCGTATCCTGTGCCGGTTGCCATTCGGCAATGCCGTTCGAGTTTGTAGCAATGATGGCAAGCGGTTTTGAATCCGCAACCTTGTCACCCGCAAAAATCCGGACTTCACCCAACGCCACATAGGACGGATAATTGGTATAGGTCTGAAACTGTGCACTGGTTCCCTCGACGACCACACGATCGCTACCGATCAATCCGATTGCCATAACCGGTTCGGTCACATGACCATCGGCACTAACTTCGATATCATAATCCTTAGCAGCCGGTTGCATTACAGGCACTTGCGTCAGGCGAAGACCACCGTCCGATATGCCAAGCGGTGCATTCGCGTTGCCGCCAGCAGCTGCTGCTGTGACAGGCGCAGAAAGCACATTGGCAAGCAGGTTGCTCTGCCAATCCGAACGATCAACAGACGACTGCGTTACATTTCCACAATTATCGTAAACAGATAACAATACTGTACGGCATCCTAAGGGCTGTGAAATCAGCGCAGTAAATGCACCATCCTCGCCAACAGGATAAATTTGCTGTTCAACCGCCAGAAATGCGCCGGGTTCTGTTAGTCGGCCCGATACCAAAAGTGCCTGACGATCATGCGATACAATATTTCGTACCCTAGCAGCATCCCGAACCCCGAAATCAGGGCGAGAAATCGAACCAGCGGTTGGCATTGCTCCTGCAGGCAGCAATTCTAATGGCTGCGGCGCAGTTTCATCAAAACTTCCGTCATGGTCATACACGCGGTAGACATAGCGCATATCTTTTGAGGCATAGTTCGTTGGCATCCATGTTGCCGAGTTATTTTCAGTGAATGGCTTCACAAAGTGTGGCACACTATCAAGTGGCGTACTGGCATCAAAGATACGCAACTCGCCGCGTGCAACCGCGCCGGGATAGTTTGAATATCCGATAAAGCTTGCTACTTCGCCGACGACGACAGAGCGATCATGATTGACCAAGCCGACAGACAATACAGGCGTTGCAGTGGTTGGCAACGCTGTGACCAACAGCTGGCTTAATCGGGATACGGCCTGTTTCGAAGGCGCCGTAACAATTTGCGTGCGATGTTCAATGCTAACAAAATTCGCTTGTATTGCTTGAGCCGATTTTACGGCATCAGCCATATTGGCAAAATTGAAGTCAGCGGCGTGTGCAACGCTTGGGCAGAACCCGATTGCTGCAATAGCCGAGATGCTGGATGCAAGACGGGCACGACGCAACAGAGTTGCTATTGCATTGCGGTTTGGCTGGTTGGTGGAATTTTTCATGTTAGTTACTCTCCCCAGGCATGCTGAAGGCGCGGGTCAAATTGGCTTCGATGGTTGGGTCATCAGCGTCCCAATCCTTGGCGAACAGTCCGGCAATTGCGGCCTTCACTGCAGCAACGCGGCGCTCTGCAAGGGCCCAATCTTCATTGGCCGTCGCACGATAGTTAATTTGGATGACCATACGCATCGCTTCGTCAGGGCGTAGTGTCGCAAGTTTTTTCGCTATGTTCGGTCGCAAAGCGTCGCTGCCCGGCACGAAGGCGTTGGCATCGATATCAACGGCCGTAGTCGCAGCTTTTTGAACGCCAAAGTTCAGCTCGCTAACTTTACCGCGTGTCAGGCGGATTGACTGAGGATTATCCGTTGTCGTTGCATAGCCGCGTGCGATTGTTCGTTCGTCAAGTTTCAGGACAAAGTTGGAACCGATTTGCGCATCGGGGACAGCGGCGCAGGCGATATGATAGCGTCCGTATTCATCGGTTGTAATCAATTCGCCGTTGACTGTGGCAAGACGTGCGCCCGGAATGCCCGGTTCACCCTGATCCTGATAGCCATTGCCGTTCAGGTCATCATACACCTTGCCGATGACTTCCGAACAATCAAATATTGCGCTTGGCACAATCGAAACGACAGCCTGACCACGGTTGGAAATTTCATCAGCGTTCATGCCGTTTCGCGCGAGACCTGTATTGACGCGGTCACCATTGGTAACACCTGCGCCGACAACAACGGTAATCTTATACGTAACAGTGCCGTTTGCAGGGATGGTTTGACGCATCCAACGCAGTTCGCGGTCATTTGCAACGGGTTCAACGGCAACGCCATTTACCGATGCCGTACCCAGCACATATTTCAGTCCCGGAGGAAGGATATCGATAACATCCACCGGCGCACGCTGTGCTGCCTCGGTGTTGCGCACAGTGATGGTGTAGGGGATCAAATCACCGATATTCGCTGTGCGGCGCGTGCTGGTTTTTGAAACAACCAGGGGTGTACGCGTCAGGAACGGATCAAGCGGGATGTGATTGAAGATCACATCAGGATCACCGGCAGCTAAACGGAATGCGCTATACCAACGCACAGTTTCGCCCAAAGCAGGTGCAGTCGAGCTGGAACCTATCAATACAGGGGCACTCAATCCCGTTGGATCAAAGGCGCCCAATTCGGCGGGCAAGACGGTGGACGGTGCCGAATAGCCGGTCGGGGGCGTGATAGATATGGTGTACGTTGTCTCGCCAACCGGGCATAAAGGTGAGCCACCTGGAACGACGTCAAAACGATACATGCCTGTGCCATCGGTCGACTGCGCCTGTTGCGATGCAGACACGAAACATGCCGCAGGCAGTGGCGTGCCATTTGGCGCCAACAACGACACAATTGCGTTTCGTACAGGAGCCCGCGTGATAGAATCATACACAACGCCCGACGGATCAATCGGAAGGTTCTGATTTGCCAGCTCGGCGTTATTCGCCAAAGTGACATTTCCGATGATGCGGTAAACAACATTGTTATCGGGATTACGGAACTGGACAGAATAACCAGCGCCGCTCAACAATCCATCAAGACGGTAATTGCCCGAAGCATCGGTCGTGGTTGTGCCGACGACAACACCGTTGCGGACGATCTCGACGATCCATCCATCACGGCGCCTTTCGCTACCTTCTAATGACTGGTTACCATTGCGGTCATCATAAACGGTTCCACTGACCGAGCTCAATGCAGGTTCAACGACGATTGTCGCTGTTGCTTGCGCACAATTGGACGGGTTCAGGCGTTCGCAAATCTCATAGGCGATTGTGTATGTGCCAGCAGGTACCGACGGATCGACAGAAATCTGACCTGTTACAGGATCAAGTAGAACGCCAGCATTGCTCGCAAGCGTAAGGACGCGGATGGCCACAGTAGCAGGCGAAGTCGCGGTCCCGTTTAACGTATCATTGCCAAGCACATTGCCAGCATTCGGGTTACCAATTGCACTGCGTACCGGTGGATAGGTATCGTTCGTTGCAACAATCACAGGCGCTACAACAACAACGGTGATCGATGCCGTCGCACAGTTTGTCGGATTGTTGTTTTCACAAATCTGATACGTGATTGTATAGCTGCCTGCGGGCGTTCCAACGGGAACATCGACCAGGCCGGTTGCCGGATCAAGCACAGGCACAGGGCCGCCGTTGATTGGGGCTGCGCGTGTTGTGACAGTGGCCGTAATCGCGCTAGGCACCACCGCAACGCCATTTAGCGTATCGTTGGTAAAGGCGTTGATAATGTCATCACCGCCATTAGCGCCATTGACCGCAGCCGGCGTGTCAGTGCCTGCTGCAATGGCAGGGGCCGCCACGATAACTGTGGCAATAGCATTGGCGCAGTTGGTGGAATTCAGACGTTCGCAAATCTGGTATGCAATCGTATATGTGCCCGCAGGTGTACCTGCAGCGACGCTGATATTTCCGGTGGCCAGATCAAGCGCTACGCCAGGATTGCTGGCTGGCGATGTGACAGTCAGCACAACATTTGCAGGCGTTGGCGCAAGGCTGTTCAACACATCATTGCCAAGGACATTGATGATGTTTGACGCCCCATTGGCACCGTTGACAGGACCGCTATTGTCGTTGCTCGCGGCAATTGCTGCCGGATCAACAACGACTGTAACTGAGGCAGTTGTACAGTTTGTCGGGTTGTTATTTTCGCAAATCTGATACGTGATTGTGTAGGTACCAGCTGGGGTTCCAGCTGGAACATCGACAAGGCCAGTGGCTGGATCAAGCGCCGGCACAGGGCCGCCATTAACCGGCGTAGCAGGCGAAATGACCGTTGCAGTAATCGCACTTGGGACTATGGGCGCGCCGTTGAGTATATCATTCGTGAAAGCGTTGATAATATCATTGCCGCCATTTGCACCGTTGACCGCAGGCGGTGCATCATTGCCCGCAACAATTGCAGGTGGTGCAACAACCACACTGACCGTTGCGGTCGCGCAGTTGGTCGGATTTCTGGTCTCACATATCTGGTATGTGATCGTATACGTTCCAGCAGGAACGCCGGGCGCAACGCTGACGTTGCCCGTCGCTGGATCAAGCGTGACACCTGGATTTGCGGCAGGCGTTGTGACTGTAATCGTCACATTCGCAGGCGTGGGTGCAAGGCCATTTAGCGTGTCGTTTGTCAAAACATTGACGACGTTGCTTCCACCATTCGCACCATTAACAGGCCCGATGCTGTCATTGGTGGCGGCGAGGACTGCAAACAGAGCATCGCTATCCGATCCGTCATTATTGCTAACGACAGTTTCGAATGACCCCGCAGGAGCACTGACCCTTGCTGTGTTTACAGCAACTTGGGCCAGCACCGCTGCCGGAAATGTAACGATAAGGATCGGACCGGCTGTGGATAACAGTCGACTGACAGTTTTTCGTATCCGGGCGACCCCCGTTGGTGAAAGATTTGGCATCATGATTAATTGACCTGGCAGGAGTAAGTCACTGTGACATTTTGACCGTTACCGATGGTGCCAAGCAAGATTCCGGCACCAATCAAATCACCGACGTTAAAGCTACCAACCGGAGCTCCAGCGCCGGTAAAGGTAACAGGGTTGCCAACAGGGCAGGTCAGGCCAGCACCTGGCGTATCACTTACGGTCGCGCCAGTCGCGCTATCGGGGCCATTGTTTGTGACCGTTAATGTATACGTCGTTGTGCTGCCCGAATAGACGCTGCTTGTTCCGTTGCTCTTGACGAGCTGTAGATCGAACGAAGGCGCAACGGTCACTGTTGCAGTGTTGGTCGAGCAGTTGGTCGGGTTCAGCTTTTCACAGATCTTATAGACGATGCTGTATGTGCCAGCAGGCGTTCCTGCAGGGACCGAGATCTGACCCGTTGCAATGTTCAGTGCAGGCACAGGTGCACCCGGGCTTGCAGGCGTGGCTGGCGTCGCTACCGTGATGTCCACAGTGGCCAGCGTCGCAGGCGCGCCGTTCAGCGTATCACCGTCGAGCACGTTCAGAACATCTGCTGCTCCTGTCGCACCGTTCACACCAGCCACGCTGTCCGGATCGGCAGCGATAGGTGCTGCTACAACGGTGACAGAGATCGTTGCAGTCTTGCAGTTGGTCGGGTTCAGCTTCTCACAGATTGTATACAGGAAGCTGTAGCTGCCAGCAGGCGTGCCAGCGGCAACATCAACATTACCATTGGCCGTGTTAAACGAAAGACCCACAGGAACCGCACCCGGCGCAACCGACAAAATCGCATTGGTCGGCGATGCTGCAACACCGTTCACCGTATCGGCAGTAAACGCATTCACAACAGCCGTTGCTCCAGCCAAGCCATTGACGCCAGTCGCACTGTCATTGGTCGCAACGATGACAGCCAAAACTGTATCGGTGTCCGTAGACTCGTTATTTGCGGTGTTAATTTCGAATGTTCCAGCTGGTGCGGTTATCCGTGCGGTATTGACCGCCGTTTGCGCATAGGCCGCCCCCGGAACAGAAAGGGCAAGCGCTGGGCCAGCCGTGGAAAGCAAGCGAGCGAGTGATTTGCGAAGGTTGCTGTTGCGCGACATATTATTATTATTTTTCATGATTATTTACCCTGACATGCGTAAGTAAGCGTGGCCGACTGGCCCTGTTGAAGAGTGCCGAGCGTGATGCCCGAGCCGGAAAGATTGGTGACCGTGAAGTTGCCCTCAGGCACTCCGCTGCCGGTGATTGTCACAGAGCTGTTCTTGACGCAGAACCCGTCTGTGCCACCGGTGTCTTTTACTACAGCGCCAGTCACAGCGACCGATCCTGTGTTGCTGATAACGATAGAAAAACTATTCGAGCGGCCATTCTCGGTTTTGAGATTGACTATGTCAGCTGTCGGCGGTGCATCAACTGGTAAGATAAGATCTGAGCCTGAAAGAGCCGTTTGCGCGTACGCAGTTCCTGACGCTAACAAGACAGCAATTAAAGCTGCGGCCCGGACATGCATTTTATCGTGAGTATTGTTTAAGAAATCATTCATCTCAATTCACCTGACATGAGTATGTGAGTGTGGCCGACTGACCATTGTTAAGCGTCGCAAGCGGGATACCAGCGCCCGTGAGGTTTGCTATTGTGAAGCTGCCTGCAGGGACACCGCTGCCGGTGATTGTGACCGCATTGCCGGCAGGGCAGGTTAAGCCTGCACCCACGACATCAGTAACGATCGCCCCAGTCGTAGAATCCGGACCATTATTAGTTACGAGAACAGTGTAAGTGACTGTACTTCCTGGCGTCACGCTACTGACACCGTTCGATTTGACCACGGATAGGTTGGCACTGGGACTTACCGTTACGCTGGCCGTGCTACTGTCATTACTATCGCCAGTTAGATAATCAGTGATGCTAGCCGTGTTGTTGACCACTGTGGATGCAGCAGTTCCCGCAGCGACGGTCTGTGTAAACTGAAATGTCTGAGCTTCGGCATTCTTGAGTCTGCCTGTGCAGGATATTACGTTCGAAGCGTAAGTGCAGGTCCCCGCTGGACCAGTAGAAGAAAATGCCGTCGGGGCCGACATATTTGTTGTAGGAGCGGTATCCCCCACTGCCAGTACGTTTGCGGTTGTGTCGTCTGGGCCAAACATATCGCCTGGACCGTCATTTGTGACAATTACGGTCCATGTAATATTACCGCCCGAGTTAATAAGGGTTGATGACGCGGTTTTGGCAACACGCAGGTTATAGGGCACTACATTGACTGTTGCAGCAGAGGTCCGCGCGGCGTTGGTACCTGTGATGTCTGTCGTACCGGTCAGAGTCGAACGGTCATTAACTGTTGCTGTATTTGTGATCGAAGCAGCCGCAGCTGTATTGGCAAAAACCTGTTCATAAGTGATGGTTAGCGTCTCGCCATTGTTAAGGCCCCGCGTGCCACCGCTCGGCGCACCGGGCACAGTGGCAACAGCAGCGTAAGTGCGCGAACAGACTGTGCTGGCTGGCATCGCCGCGCCGACTGTCAGGCCCGTGCAGGTGATATCCGCGCTGACCATATCGGCGTTCGATCCGCCTGAACTGCCGATCGAAAGAACTTTGAATTGTGGCGCAGGTGCACCAATCGGCCCCACCGGCAAAGTATCGGTCAGGGTTACGAGATCACCTTTGGTCATCGGATCAGGACCAGCATTGGCAACTGTGATGGTCCAGATAGTTTTGGCACCTGCGTTTACGTTGGTGACAGATGCAGTTTTGTTAAGGCTCAATACGTAGCGACACGGAACCCAATCGATAGTCATTGCACCTGCTGCGCCTGCAACTGCGCCGCCAGCGGTTGCAGCAGCACCAGATCCAGAAACACCGGTTGGCACAGACACAGATACAGTCGGCGATGTGCCGCGTACAAAGCTTGAACCACCACCACCACCTGCCGCAGTTGCGGAATCGCCGACGGTACTAGAACCGCCGCCGCCACCAGTATAGCCGCCACCACCGCCGCCGCCGGTATCAACACCGAAGTCAGTAGCACCATTGCCGCCAGCTCCAGTGCTTAAGCCAGGGTTGCCGTTATTACCGTTTGTTGTAGTCGGAGTATAAACTCCGCCCGCGCCGCCCGTCGTAACCTGGCCACCCTGACCACCGTTGTTTGTTACGTTGTTACCAACATTACCATTCGTACCTATGGCAACGCCAGGAGCAGTGAGTGCAAATCCGGCAGTACCACCAGCACCAAGAGTAGGTGCTTGGTGCGCAGCACCGCCGCCACCGCCGCCGCCTGCTTCAACTATCTTGACGCCGCCAACGCTGATCGAACTGCTGCCGCCGCCGCCGCCTCCGCGATGCAGCGTTGTACCGGTAACTATCAAGCCGCCGCTACCTCCGTTGGCAGTGCCACTGCCGTTGTTAGCAGCTGTTAGTGAGGCATTGCCGACTCCACCGCCACTCGCAACTGCGCCAGTTACGGCCTGACCAGAAAGTACATTAAATCGTGCGTTAATGTTGGCACCGCCTGCACCAATTCCTCCTAATGCTGCAGTCGTTCCGGACGAAGCACCACTTCCTCCACGAACATTAACAACTACAGCGCAGACACCATCTGGCACGGTCTGCGAAACTGCACCTGCAGTCGCTTGCGCGAAGTTTGCGGTGTTAGCCGAGGTAGCCGGATTGGCATATACTGGCGTTGACGACAATGTCTGGGCCGCTGCAATAAGCGCGACCCCGCAATAGTGCGGTGCGTTTGAAAAGCGCACAAACACGCGCTTGGCGACAGGCAAATTTTGCATTAGTTGACCCCGCTATTAATTGCGTTGAGCCATGTGTGAAGTAATTTGGTTAACAAAAACTCAATCGATTGCAAATCTTACATCTATTTACAATCGGACGAAAAAATCTTGACGCCTAAATCTGGGATACACCCTGCGTTAGAGCACGTTGTATCCAGATTTTTTAGTGTCCATTTCCGCGCGTATTTACATCTATTCTGCAGTTTAAGTTACAAACTAATGAAAGCATTTCTCAATTGGCTTACATCCAATTCAATTTCGAAAAGGAAGTTTGAGATGTCATCGCCTCGATATGAATTGTGTGATTTTGAATGATCAATCATTGAACAATTATAGCCAGACAATCCGCACGGTATGCTTCAGGAGTAGAGTGGGGATTTGGAATCGTAGTCTCAGCTATTATTTTAATTCACCTGGCAGGAGTAAGTGAAAGTTGTGGACTGGCCATTACCCAAAATAGTCAGTGTTATGCCTGCTCCCGTCAGGTCAGCTATCGTGTAGCTGCCGGAAGGCACGCCATTGCCAGTGATCGTAACTGGATTTGCGGGTGGGCAAGTTAGCCCAACTCCAACGATATCTGTGACACGTGCGCCCGTTACTGCTGAAACGCTATTGTTAGTCGCAATGACAGTGTATGTTACTATACCGCCAGAAAAGATGCGGCTTATACCATCAGACTTGACTATCGATAAATCGGCCGCTCGCAATAAAGGAGTTGTAAGGGAAGCTGATATCGGCCCAAGCGACCCGGCACTTGGCGTTCCACTGCCTGTCACATTGTTTATCACCGATCCTGCATCATATTCTGCCTGCGTTACGGGGATAGACGTGCAGCTATACACCTGCGTCTCGGATGATTGCAAAATATTATCGCTGGTCACTGTGGCGCTTTGCAATGTGATTGCAGATGCGCATTTTGGGTCCGAAAGCGCAAAATTGCTAATTGTTAGTAACACGGGGATACTAGTATTTCTGGCGGTAAAACTATACAAAAGTGTCTCACCGACCTGTTTAGGCGTTGAGCTTGTAGATTTTCTTAGAG
>JAYUPC010000037.1:0-5802 GCA_043760355.1 Sphingomonadales bacterium | reverse complement strand
CGGCGAATATTCTTAAGCAATTCGGTGATGACAAAAACAACCGTCACCCTGAACTTGTTTCAGGGTCCATCGTGCCAAACGACCCGCCGGTCAATGCGGAGGAATGGATGCTGAAACAAGTTCAGCATGACGGTGTGAGTGAGGTTGAGTTCAATCTCCAAACCGCCCTCGACACCGCCGAGCCACTCGCAACCGCCGCTATTGCTGCCGAAGACTTTGAAGCTGCAATGACGGCACTTGCCACCCTGCGCGCACCCATTGATGCGTTTTTCGAGGGCGTCATGGTCAACGATCCAGACCCGGATAAGCGCAGTTTTCGGATAGGATTACTAACAAGGTTCCGTGACGGCGTTCACAAGGTTGCGGATTTTTCGAGGATTGAGGGGTAGGTCCCTCTCCAGAGGGCGTGGAGGGATCAGTCCCCCGGACTGATCCGAGAGGCTCCACGGGTTGCGCAGACTTGCAAGCTTGCTTGCTAGTCGAAGCTGGGTGAGGGGTTCTACCCTATCGACGGCACACAACCCCTCACCAACTTCGCCTAAGCGCACTTGCGCTAAGGCTTCATATCCTCTCCCAAAGGAGAGGGCTTTGCTAGTCAAAGGATAGAGCATGACCCAATATGTATTTCGGTTCGGTGGCGGTGTATCTGACGGTGATGATACCGTGCGCGGTAATAAGGATGTGCTGGGCGGCAAAGGCGCGAACCTTGACGGCATGGCGAGCATCGGCCTGCCGGTTCCCCCCGGCTTTACGGTGTCAACGCCGATGTGCGCGCTGTATGACATTGCCACGGCCAGCTTCCCAACCGAACTCACGCCGCAAGTCGAAGCTGGTATATCGCATATCGAGGCGGTCACGGGAAAGCGCTTTGGCGACCCTGCAAACCCGCTGCTCGTCTCGGTCCGCTCGGGTGCGCGGGTGTCGATGCCGGGCATGATGGATACCGTGCTGAACCTTGGCCTGAACGATGCGACGGTCGAGGGGCTGGCGGCATCAAGCGGGGACGCAAGGTTCGCGTGGGACAGTTATCGCCGCTTTATCCAGATGTATGCCGATGTTGTCTTAGGGCTCGATCACAGCGCGTTTGAAGAGGCGTTGGAGATCGCAAAGGAGGATCAGGGCTATTATCTCGACACCGATCTGACCGCCAACGACCTGCGCAAACTGGTGGCGGAATATAAGCAACTGGTCGAGGCGTTATGGGGCAAACCGTTTCCGCAGGATGTCCTCACGCAACTCTGGAACGCGATGGGTGCAGTGTTTGAAAGCTGGGAGTCTGACCGCGCCAAAGTCTATCGCCGGTTAAATTCTATCCCCGGCGATTGGGGAACCGCGGTCAATGTACAAGCGATGGTGTTCGGCAATATGGGCGACACATCGGCAACGGGTGTCGCGTTCACGCGTGATCCGGCAACCGGCGAAAACGCCTATTACGGCGAATATCTGATCAATGCGCAGGGCGAGGATGTCGTTGCGGGGATACGCACGCCGCAATATCTGACGCTGGCTGCACGGGAACGCGCCGGGGCCAAGCCGCTGAGTATGGAAGAAGCGATGCCTGTCGTTTACGGCGAACTGGCGCGGGTGTTCGCGATCCTTGAAACGCACTACCGCGATATGCAGGACATCGAGTTTACTGTGGAGCGCGGCACATTGTGGATGCTGCAAACACGGTCGGGCAAACGCACCGCGAAGGCGGCGCTCAAAATCGCGGTCGATATGGTGGCGGAGGGATTGATTACCGAAAACGAAGCCGTGCTGCGCGTTGATCCAATGGCGCTAGACCAGTTGTTGCACCCGACACTTGATCCCAGCGCGCCGCGTGATGTTCTGACCAAGGGATTGCCAGCTTCACCCGGCGCAGCATCGGGCAAAATTGTGTTCGACGCCGATACCGCTGAACAACACGCCGAAATGGGCGAAAGCGTCATCCTTGTGCGCATCGAAACATCGCCGGAGGATATTCACGGTATGCACGCGGCAAAAGGCATATTGACCGCACGCGGCGGGATGACCAGCCATGCGGCGGTGGTCGCGCGCGGCATGGGGCGGCCGTGTGTTTCGGGCGCAGGCAGCTTGCAGATTGATGCGTCCGCAAAGACGCTGCGCATCGGTGACCGCTCGCTTAGGGAAGGCGACATCCTGACGCTTGATGGTTCCACCGGCGAAGTGATGGCGGGCGAAGTGCCAACCCTGCAACCCGAACTGGTCGGAGATTTCGGGACGCTGATGGTATGGGCCGATAAAGCCCGCCGGATGAAGGTGCGCGCCAATGCCGAAACTCCGTTCGACGCACAGACTGCGCGCGATTTTGGCGCCGAGGGGATTGGGCTGTGCCGGACCGAACATATGTTCTTCGATGCCGCACGGATCACATTGGTGCGGCAAATGATCCTGGCTGAAGACGAAAAAGGCCGGCGCGTTGCACTCGACAAACTGCTCCCTGAACAGCGCGGTGATTTTGCTGCGATATTTAAGGTTATGGCCGGATTGCCGGTAACGATCCGCCTGCTCGATCCGCCGCTGCATGAATTCCTGCCCCATGCGGAAAGCGAATTCGCCGATGTGGCAGCAGCAGCCGGGGTTGGGATCGAGACGCTCAAACAGCGCGCAACCGAACTGCACGAGGTAAACCCGATGCTGGGCCACCGCGGATGCCGCTTGGGCGTAACATACCCTGAAATATACGAGATGCAGGCACGGGCGATATTCGAAGCCGCGTGCAGCCTTGCGGTCGCGCCAGTGCCGGAAATCATGATACCATTGGTGGGCACAAAGCGCGAGCTGGAGCTGATGAAGGATGTCGTCGATAAGGCCGCAGAGGCAGTTTTTGCCGAACAGGGCAAGCGGATCAAGTATCTGGTCGGCACGATGATCGAGCTACCCCGTGCCTGCCTGATGGCGGACGAGATTGCGGAAACAGGCGCGTTCTTCTCGTTCGGAACCAATGACCTGACGCAGACAACCTTGGGCGTATCCCGCGATGATGCCGCACGGTTCCTGTCGGTCTATGTCGACAAAGGCATTTACGCGCGCGATCCGTTCGTGTCATTGGATGTAGAGGGCGTAGGCCAGCTGATCGAGATAGCCGCGACCAAGGGCAGGGCAACGCGCCCCGACATCAAACTAGGCATATGCGGCGAACACGGCGGCGATCCTGCAAGCATCGCGTTTTGCGAGGGCGTCGGGTTGGATTATGTCAGCGCGTCTCCGTACCGTGTGCCAATAGCGAGGTTAGCGGCGGCGCAGGCGGTGTTGGGGCGGGGGTAGGGGTAGCGTTGTGTGACTCTAATTAGTATAACGTTCCCGGAACTTATTGCGTAGTAACTTTATAATATGTATTCAAAGCACTATATTTTAATGATATTATTTATTTTTAGGAGTGGGCAATGGCAGAAGCGGAGAAAGATGATTTAGCGGAAATGTTGGAAAGCGGATGGGGGATTGCTGGATACTCAGTTTGCCTTATGGCAGCTGGTGCAACATCCCATCATATTTTACTTCAAAAGGGTAGCAACATTTCAACATTCGCGGTTGTGTTAAATGCAGGCGAGGAACTCGGAAGAGGAGCGGTTACACTTTCACCACCTATGCCCAAAAAGAAAGGTTGGTTTGGATAATAGTAGCGCTAATTATGTTGTTGCTAGTAGATGTTTTCCTACCAGCAATAGCGGTGCTGTCATTTTAGTTGATTTTTAACCCAGTAATCGGTACAACAATTATGTATTCGAAGCGAGATTCGGAATACGCCGCCTGAAAGGGTTCTGCGAAATGTGGACGTAAGGGTTTTCTCGCACACTATAGTCTCTCCTGCGGGAGAGACTATTTTTGTTTCGGTGGACAGGTTTGGTTTACCAATCTCGCAAACTTGATCGCCTGATGCCGACTCCTGACTGGCAGCTTCGGATTCTGGTATGCGCTCACAATATGCAAAATACCATCAATGCCTGCGATACGATTTGCCTTACCCAAACGAAAGAAAACTGGATAAGCAATTCCGTCGGCCTCGGCATAGAAAAAATGGTTCCACAACCCCTTGCCGTCTCTGCTCAAATAAACCTTTCCGGCAATATGATATTCAATAATCTCGCGCAAATTGATCGAACAACCATAGCGGACAGGACAAAATGCTCTTAATTCGCCTGCTTCCTCAAATTTGTGGTCTGCTGTGTGGCGGGCTTCGTCCCACTTTTCACTGAAGACATGATGGCTAAATGTTACTTGCAACGCAGCCGGACATGCAAGAGGGTCTTTGGCAGGAACAACTACAATAAAGCGGCTCAAATGGCTAAGGGGATATTCAACTCCTGCCAGATTGAACTTACGATCAGAAAACAACGACACAATAATTCTCCGTTAATAATAGCCTAGCTCATGCATCTGGATATAGAAGTTAAACTCAAATATTAGGCTTTTGTGGATTGATCGGAGGCGCAGGCTTCGAGGCATTTTACCATCCAAGCATTAAGTGATTGGTCATTGGCCTTCGCTCTTGCAGCCAACCGATCACGCAGGCTTTCTGGCAAGCGCAGCGTAAACTTTATTTCACCCAAGCCAGCCTCTGGCATTTCGCCAAAGAGCCGTTCTATTAATTCAGGTTGATAGCTTGCATTTGTTTCAAGCCATTGGCGGGCTTCATCTGGAGTGCAAGGGCTTATGATTTCGAAATTTTCATCATAATAGCCATCCTTGTAAGTGAGAAGAAAGTAAGCACCAAATCTTGTTTGGAACAGAAATCTACCAGATACCTCTGGTTCTTTACCATATATGCTGGATTCATTCTCGCGTGCAAAACCATATATTTGGGTAGCTGTTTCGGTATTGTAGGTCTTACCATCTATTATTCGTTTACATTTGATTGCCATCACATTTGCCTCTTTTGTCGTGTAATAGACGCTTAGATCACTTGACGGCAACTGTCAACAGGTGACGGCAACTAAATACTGTAACTTATATTAATGCACTACCCGCTCATCTTCTCCCCTTCCCGCCTTGCACACTGCCAAGCGTGCGTAAAAACCATGGCGTTTCGCTGCATCGCGGCGTCGATGGTTTCACGCAAAGTGCGCAAAGATTTTTAACAGCTTTGGTTTGATCGGCATCGTTGCGTTCTGAACTTAGTCGTTTGGAACGGAAGTTTGTTACATCCCTAATTCGTCACCCTGAACTTGTTTCAGGGTCTATCCCTAATCTAGCCTCCGCCTTTGCTGCACGATGGATGCTGGAACGAAGTCACCAAAGGTGAAACGAGTTCAGCATGACGAATTTTTTTGTATCACTAAACTCAGATCCAGATAACTGCTTTTGACTTGCGCCATGTGGGTTATGTAAACGGGCTTTGCTAGACCGGCCAACCTCTTAAAAATCTTTGCGGCCTTTGCGTTACATAAATCCTCCCCGGAACGAGCAGGATTCGGGCGCTTCCCCCAAAAAACCCTTGCACCTGCCGCAATCCCCGCCTAATGGCTCCCTTGCAGTGCACCCGTAGCTCAGCTGGATAGAGCACCAGACTACGAATCTGGCAGTCACGGTGACAGGTGCAATAACCTCCAAATACCCAACCCCTTCCCATCACCTGCCAGCCCTCCGCGTCAACATTGGAAACTGCCCGTTAGCTGTGTGGGCCTGCAATCAGCTTCCGAACAACATTATCCCAATAACATGATTCCAGTGCGAAGTTGCCCGGAATTCCGCTGCATATACGTGCTGGACACTGCTTGCTGGCTTCCGCCACGTGTTCTGTCAAAACGCGACAACGTCGTAACCTTCTGTAACCTTTCGCTGCGGCGCAAGCGGATTAGT